>QHZV01000115.1 GCA_003224785.1 Acidobacteriota bacterium | reverse complement strand
AAGAATTAGAGGGCTATAACAAGTTCGTGCCGTACTATTTGCATCCGGAATCGGTTTACAGCGTGGGGTTGAGCAAGAGCAGTTTTCGCGTGAAGGTTTCGGTTGGGTCGAATCCCTGGGCGCCGTCTCCGCCGGTAGTGAATTTGGCGAAGGTCTGCGAACGCTACGGTGGAGGCGGACATGCGCGGGTAGGGGCAATTTCCTTTGACGTAACCGAGCACGCAGCGGCAAGACGTGCCGCGCAGGAAATAGTGGAAGAACTGCGGTCCAGCTTTCGCGCTGGACGCTCTGAATGAGATTTAGCATTGACCATTTTGTTCCCGGCAGTAAGGAGCACCTTGCGCGCGTGCAGGCGCTGCGTACGATTGCGCTTTTGGAACTGTTTAAGGGTGTGGTGGTGCTGGGTGCGGCAATCAGTCTGTATTGGGTTGACGCCAGCGATGCCGCCGGAGCGTTTCTAAACTATCTCCACATCAGCCCAGACCGTCATTTTGCTCACATGCTTTTTCGCCTGGCCGATCGACTGAGCAACGTCAAACTGTGGCATTTGATTCTGGGGGCGTCAGTTTACTCCGGATTGCGCTTCGCCGAATCCTTTGGATTGTGGCGAGCGCGGGCCTGGGCGGAATGGGTCGCACTGGTTTCCGGCGCCATCTATCTTCCGTACGAGATCGTGAGATTGGCCCACCGCGTCACGCTGCTACATGTCTCGATATTTCTGGTGAATCTGGCCGTAGTTGCGTTCATGTTTTACTTGCGCATCTATGTTCCCCGCAAAGAAGGCCGGGCGGAAATCACGCCCAGCGTCAATTAGAATCGGATTTCACCTCATCACTCTTTACCTGGCGCCTCTTTGTTAACCAGACGAAAATTTCTATATACGGGCGGATTGGCCACGGCGGGCGCAGCTGTCGTCGGCGGGGTGGGTTTCGCTGAGTCTGATCGTCCTCAAGTGACACGGATTAACATCCGGTTGCAGGGCCTGCCAAACGAATTCGATGGTTTCTCCATCGCCCAGCTGAGCGATTTCCATTACGAAGACCGCTTCTCGGTAGTGCCAATTCGCAAAGGCGTCGAACTGGTGAACGGATTACATCCGGACCTGATTGTACTTACCGGTGATTTCGTTACCGTGCCGATGGGGGACTACCATCGCAGCACCGCGTACCGGTTTGCCAAAAACTCCGGCCCTTGCGCCGAGATCCTCGGCAAATTGCAAGCGCCTGCGGGCAAGTTCGCAGTTCTCGGCAACCATGACGGTTCGTCTGATCCAAGTTACGTAGTGCACGCGCTGCATGACAACGGAATCCCGGCTTTGATGAACCGTTCGCTTCCGCTCGAACGCGGCAAGGCCAGGATTTGGCTCGCCGGAATTGATGATGTGCTGGAAGGCCGTCCTGACCTGGCTGCGGCGTTGCGCCCGATTCCCGCCGGAGAGATGACGATCTTGCTGGCGCACGAGCCGGACTTTGCGGACGAAGTGGTGTTTGCTCCCGTGCATTTGCAATTGGCAGGGCACTCGCACGGGGGGCAGATTTGGATTCCCGGTATCGGCGCACCCTGGTTGCCGCAATTGGCAAGGAAGTATCCTCGCGGCTTATATCAAATCGGAAAGCTCATACTCTATACAAATCTTGGTCTGGGAACGATTCGTATGCCGGTGAGAATAAACTGTCCGCCGGAAGTGACTTTGATTACTTTGCGCGCTGCTGCGTTTTGACGCCGGCATCCACGTGCTCCTTGCAGTTCAAACAAACAGGGAAGATCCGAACAAACTGTACAGCAGCACCGCCAACACCAGCAGCGTGAACAGCAAATACATGCGATCGCCTTCAACAGCAAAAACTGCTGCTGAGGAAATGACGCGGGCAATCGGAGTCGCAATCAGCAGCAAAAGCCCAAGTTGCATGATTCCCATCGCATGGCCGGAGAATGCATAGCGAACGACGCCGTGAACGGTCTTGAGTGAATCCGGCTCGCCGTGAAAAGTTCGATAGTCGGCGTGGGCCCGGGGATGGAAGCCGAGATACATGACGGCTCCGCTGAGGACGACAAAGGCGGCCAACACCACTCCCGCACGCAGGAGATTGGCGATCAGGCCTTCCAATTTTTGTTCGTCCACATTGCGTGAACGCATTAGAAACCTCCTCGCAAGCCTTTTAAGACCATCTCCAGACCGAGCAGCACGATCACGGTGCTGAAGACGAGTCGCAGAAGTTTGGTTTGAGTCTTCACCAATACGCGAGTTCCCATCAGCGAGCCTATTAGGACGCCGAGCATAACCGGCATGGCCAGTCCGGGATCAATGTATCCGCGGCTCAAATAGACTCCCGCGCTGGCTGCAGCGGTGACGCCGATCATGAAATTGCTGGTCGTAGTCGAAACTTTAAAAGGGATCTTCATGGCCTGGTCCATGGCGACGACCTTAAGCGCGCCGGACCCAATGCCGAGCAGGCCTGAAATTGCGCCGGCACCGAACATGACTCCAAAGCCTGCTGGCACCCGATAGACGTTGTAATTGCGAATGCCGCTGGTATCAGGGAAGGTCCCATTCATTTTAAGTTTTGTCGCGAGTGGATCGGGAGGCTCAGGCGTTTCAGTTCTGGGCCGCGTCCGCCGAGAAACATACGCCGAATAGAGGAGCACAACGCCGAAGATAATTGCCAGCGCACTGGCGGGGACTTTCGCCGTCAGGAAAGCGCCAAGCAGCGCTCCGATCGTGGTTGCGATTTCGAGGAACATGCCGATGCGGATGTTCGAGAACCCTTCCTTCACATATGCGGCGGCCGACCCTGATGACGTCGCGATGACGGATACGAGAGATGCGCCAATCGCATAACGAAGGTCCACTTTGAAGAAAAGTGTGAGCAGCGGTACCAAGACGACCCCGCCGCCAAGCCCGGTGAGGGCTCCAAGAAAGCCGGCGACGAGAGAGCCGGTCCACACCAGGAAAGTGAATTCGATTACGTTCATGCTAAACCGACAGAAATCTGCTTGCCTGGAGCTTCGTGCAAGGGCACGACTCCAAAAGCTGCGGAAAAAGTTGTGAGTGATTGCGCCACCGTGGAAGAGCGGCACTTTAGCGCCGCGTAAGTCGTGTGAAATGACTCGGGCTTTAGCCCCCGGGGCTTGGGCATTGATGAACGGAAATTCTTGCGGACGATCACCGTCTAGTCTGCCACAAGCCGGGGCGCGCGAGTATTGATTGTACGCCGACCATAGTCAGTTACTTCCTCACTCCGACGAGACACGCGAATCTAGTTTCATGACTCACGAAAAACTTGTTGCAAAAGCGGTCGCCTGGTTGCGGAGCTACCGATGTGGAGTCGTACTGTCGGAGCAGAACTGCGCTAGCGGCGAAACACCGGACGCCATTGGATGGAAACGGGGATGCCATTCGGTCATAGTCGAGTGCAAGACCTCCCGTGCCGACTTTTTCATTGATTTGGAGAAGCCGTTTCGCCGCAAGTCAGAATCCGGCATGGGTTGTGAGCGTTTTTATTTGACGCCGGCAGCGTCGCTTCATCCGAAGGAAGTGCCCGCAGGCTGGGGACTGCTGGAAGTGCGTGGGCGCGAGATAGAAATGGTCGCGCCTTCCTCGAAAAAGCTGCGTGGAGCAGTCGGATTTCGCTATGAGATGAATCTCCTGCTCGCCAGTCTCAGGCGAGTAGAGGTCCGCATTGAGCCGCAATCTATCACGGATTTTCTCAAATGGAAAAATCGCATGGCGGAATACAACCGCGGGATTCTGCCACAAGGAATCCTGTCGCCACAGGACGAGGCGAATTGTTTCCTCGCGACTGGAGCTGTTGAAGGCGACTAGCCAATTCTGGCAAACGAAACAAGCTCGGTGCTCGTGATTGCTTCCGGATTGCTCGTTACTCGCCAGGTAAAGAGCGGGACTCTCTCCTTTGCAAGAGCGAGCTTGAACGCGAACGCAGATAGGGGTAGCATTGGACCCGTTTGGTTCGCACTGCAACCCGTCAGAATTTACCCAACATAACGGCGCACCGCCGTCGGGAAAGAGAGTATGAAGCGCACCACCTTTGCTGTTCTCGGGGTGATCCTCCTTGTGCCCACCATTTCCAAGGTCAGCGCAGGACAAGAAAAGGCAACCGCGCAGGAGGTGGTGGAGAAAGTGCGACAAGCCGCAAATACTTTGTCGCAGTCGGGCAAGGCCGGTCTTTCGCAATTCAACAAGAAAGAGGGTCCCTGGGTGTGGAAGGACACCTATATTTTTATTTTCGACTGCGTCAAAGCAACCATAGTCGCCCATCCAATCAGGCCGGATCTCATCGGCAAGGACACAACCGGATTGAGAGGCACCAAGGGAAGCGAGTTCTTCCCCAAGCTCTGCCAAGCTACAAAGACTCCTTCTGGAGTTTGGGTCGAGTACTGGTGGCCAAAGCCGGGCGAAAAGAAGGGTTCGCGAAAGGTCAGCTATGCCCTCAAAGCCGGCGATACGCCATACATCGTGGGAGCCGGAATTTATGATGACAAAACAGCGATAGCGGACTTGGAGAAGCTGACCAGCGGGGCGAAGTGATCGATCAGCAAGGTTGAGTGATCCGCAATCCGGAAGGTACAACTATATCGGCGGCAATCTGAGGCCGTCTCTTGCCACCTGCAGCGGAAGTACGCGCGCACCGGCATCGCCGATCGCAGTCGCAACCCGGCTGGCTGAACCTTTTTCAACCAGAAAGATCACGCAGCCGCCGCCGCCCGCCCCACAAACTTTCGCCGCCTTG
>QHZV01000114.1:5534-6852 GCA_003224785.1 Acidobacteriota bacterium | reverse complement strand
CAGATGGTAGGTGCCCCAAGGGAACGCTAGTTTTCGCACCACGGCTCAATACAGTCCCTTCTCTCCCTCTGGCCGGGTCTTCCATCTCCTGTGTACCCAGAGCCACTGGTCGGGATAGCGCCGGACGTAATCTTCAATCACTTTCGTGAACAGAGCGGTGTTGGCGATGACGTCGGATTCGCGGTCGGCGGTGCGGATTAGCTCCACGGCGGGATCGAAACGCAGGCGATATTTTTTCAGGCCTGGGTCCCAGATGGTGAAGCCGGGGACGACAGCAGCATCGGTTTTAAGGGCCACGCGCGCGATGCCGCTAGCGGTGCAGGCCTGGATGCCGAAGAAATCCACGAACACGCCCTGGCTGGCGATCATGTTGGTGTCCATGAGAACGCCGACGGTTTCGCCCTTGCGCATAGCGGCGATGAGACCGCGAGCGAAATCCTTGTCCACGGCGCGATTGCCGTGCAGGGTGCGGTATTCGCGGGTGAGGCGGTCGAGGTAGGGATTATCGAGCGGGCGCATGACTACGGCCAGCGGATATCCGTAAAGTGAGTGGGCGAAGGCCGAAAGCTCCCAGGCGCCGAGATGCGCGGTCAGGAAAAGCACGCCTTTGCCTCGGGCGACCGCTCGCTCGAAGTTTTCGAATCCTTCATAGACGACAACTTTGCTGACGTTCTCGCGAGTGTAGCCGCGGAAGAGACAGACTTCGGCAGCTTGCCGGCCTAGCGAGGTAAAGACCCCGTGCAGGATTTTCTTGCGCTCGCGACGGGACTTCTCTGGAAAAGCGAGTTCGAGATTGCGCATTCCGACGCGGCGCAATTTGGGATGGAGAAAGTAAACGCTCCAGGCGATGCGGATGCCGAAAGTGCGAGCCAGTGGGCGCGGCAGGATGCCGACAAATTTGATCAGCAGCCAAGCGAGCGCGTATTCGAGTCGGTAGCGCAAGGTGCGGAAGAAGAACCTTGCCACGGATTCTCAGGGATTTGCGCTGATAAGGCAAACGCGGCGAAATCACCTAGAAGGTTTAGGAATTTCCCTGATCTGTTGGATGTGGCTGTCCGGCAGGTGCCGATTACCCGTTTTCTTTCAAGCATCACTGCGAGGATCGTCAATATCTAGTCGGAGTGGAACTTGTTGCCGTTCATCAGGCCATCCGAACCAAAATCGCAATTGGAATGAAAGCCAGGCCAGAATTGCAAGCAGCAATAGGACGACATATATCGCTGCCCCAGCGTGCGAATCGTAAAGCCAGCCCTCAGCCTTACCGGAGCCGAGGAGTGCTAGCCAGATGGCGTGGTACACCATTCAGGAATTTTAGCTC
>QHZV01000114.1:0-5342 GCA_003224785.1 Acidobacteriota bacterium | reverse complement strand
AGACGCCGCGCGCGCGGGAATAGCTCAGCACTTGAGCACGCATCTTCCAATCGGTGTCGGCTGCGGCATGACGACCCACAGGGCCGGCGGCGACAGTTGCGTCAGCCCCGAGTTTGAACTTGCTGCTCATCAGGTGCTCCATGCCTTTGTGGTTCATGATCAGCATGACGAGGTCAACCGCCTGTCCGCCGATCTGCAGGCCAAAGCTACCGCCTTGAATCGCGAAGAACGCAGGATCGCTCCATCCCTTGGCAGTGCGGCAACTGGCGACGCCGCGTCCGTATTGAGCGCCAAATACGAATCCGGCTTTCAGCATCGAGGGCACGACGGCCACGCACTCGGCCGATCCCATAACTTCGTCGGGAATGCCGGTATCGGGAGCGGTCTGGATTTCCTCCAGCACTGCCGACGCAGATTTGACGCGATTCGCAGCCTGATTGTCGTCGTCGCCGGCGAAGGCAGAGGCGGCAAAGGCCAAAACTAGTAGAGGGAGGGCGAACTTTTTCATGGACGTCACGCTTTCTGTTGCGAGATTTTCTGTCCTAAACACTAGATTGTAGGGAATTACTCTGTGGAAGGAAGGAAAGTTCGTGCGGGGAGCTATTGACCATTCAGGTACTAAGTAGCGCGATTGCGCAATATCTCAGTTTCTAAATGCCGATTCATCTTCCGGACAAAAAAATTCGGGGTCAGCAATGGCGGCTCAGCCGCCACTTCCAACCCCGTCTCCCAGGTTCTGTGGTAGGTGAAGCGAGTATGGGGCTAGGCGGCAGAATCGCCAAGATTACCAAGGACAATGACCTTTAGTAACCAGAGCTAAGTACATATGAAATAGTGACTTACGCGAATTACTGCCCGTCAGATTGAATTTGCGTTGAACTAAACTTGCGCAAAAAAAGGCGCTCGCTTTCGCGAGCGCCTTACCCAACGCGGGGCTGGTTGACCCCTAACTTATTTGGCGGTAACCAAAGAGTGTGTGATTGCGTGAACGGATAGAGCGATACGGTTCTGGACCCCGACTTTGCGCATCAGCTTGGCGACGTGCGCCTTCACTGTGCGTTCTTCAATCCCCAGGGCTGAACCGATTTCTTTGTTGGAGCGGCCGGCAACCAGCATTTCCAAAACTTCTTTTTCGCGATCTGTGAAAGAAACGCGGCCGTTAGGGAAGATGCGTCCTGGAGATGAGCTCACGCGCTCTATAAACATGGAAAGCACGCGGCGCGGCGCCCACACGGATCCCTGATGAACGATTCGGAGAGCCTGCACGAACTCGCTTGCTGATGCAGCTTCGTCAACGTACCCTTTCGATCCTGAGGCAATCGCTTTTAATATCGTTTCCTCGTCCATGCCGGCACCGGTCACGATGATGCGCAAGTCGGGACGCGAGGCTTTCAAGCTGGCCATCACGTCAAACAGGTTCTGACCGTTGCGGTTACCGAGCAGCACGAGGTCTATGTCCTGCATAACGGAAATATCGGACAGGCTGGCCGACACCAGCTCGAAATCGGGCTCGGAATCAAACAGGGCTCGAAAACCGACAAAACGTAGCGGATCGCTTTCGACCACTGCAATGCGAATCTGAGGCTTTTTGGTGGTTGCCGCTTTCACAGCTGCTGCAGCTTTCATAGATATGCCTGTCCTTGGCCTTAAGGATGTAGTTAGGATATCTGCATTACAAGGGTATGCAAGGTTCCGTAACGTGTAACGAATTACGGGAGTAACATAGGCATTCAGTCCTTTGAACCACAGAGGGCACAGAGTTCACCGAGGAACACACAGAGAAGATGAGGACTCGAAGAGCGTTTTTAACATCAGTTTCGATTGTGTTGCTGGCCGCGCTGGTGGCGGCCCAGACTGCATATCAACCGAAGTTCAAAGGCGATCCGGCGCGGTCGGATTCGGAAGCATCAGCGCTTGGATATCTGCGGACGTTTTTGCGCGCCCAGAAAATTTACAAGAAAAAAAATGGGCACTATGCGACGACGCTGATGGAGTTGTCGAAAACGGGATCGTTCACGCGGCGCATGGCGTCGTCCACGGACCGCGGCGACTATACGGTGAAATTTCGCCCTCACAAGGAGAAAGACACTTTCGAAGTCAGCATGCTGCCGAAGCAGCAGGACACAACGCATCGCTCTTTCTTCTCGGATGATCAGGGAAAAATTCGAGTAGATGAAACTAAAGAGGCGGATGAGAGTTCGGAAGTGCTGAAAGCGGATTGAAAAAAACGTCGTCCGTCGTTCGTCGTTCGCCAAACTCACAGGATCCAGTTCGGCCTCAGCTTCCTGTCCCATTCTTGACGTCTATCGCTTTTCCGTTATGAAAACTTATTTTGATTGGCTTGCCGCCGTTGGGGTAGTCGAGCGTTCTATCGGTTGAGTCGCTCCCGCTTTCCAGCAGGCCAAGGCCAAGAGCGAAGTCGGCCTGCAGCTCATTCATTCCGGGCTTCACTTGATGCTGATCAACCACTTGCCACACGTCTGTTGGCCAATGCTTGTATAGCTGGTGCGGATCTTCGATGAACAACATGTCGTTTGCCCAGAATTTGAAGTCGCCATCTTTCTCGGTGCCGATTGGCGTGGCATAGGAGTTGCCATCTTGATCGAATATTGCCAAGACCTGCTTCTCGCCGGGATCCTTGGCTGACGTGCCGGTCGAAACATCTTTGACTTCGAGTTTTTGGAGTGGGAGCAGTTTGCCGGCTTCGTGCGCGAGGTCGGCGTGGCGAATGGCGCGGTCATAAGGAAAGTAGCCGTAGGCGTATCCGACTTTCACCCAGACTGGCTGCTTCGTGATTTCAGACTTTGCAGTTTTCAGATCGTACGGATACATCTTTTTGGGAGTGACGTAGAAGTCGGGATCGAGAGCAGGGGCCTGCTGCTTCGTGGGCGCAACGGACTCCTCGTGGCGCTCGTAGAAAATCCAAGCAACGCGCGCGGCTGCGACAATCATTCCGATGATGAGGATGAGTTGGATTCTTTGTTTCATAGGAGCTGCCGGCAAGTGCTTGATTTTACCTGACGGCCGACATCTGAAGGAGTAGGACCCTCCGGGAAAAATTCAGGTACACGCTCTGTGGGGCTGGCGAGGTTGGGCGAAGCGGATGTGAGCTGCATTCATGAAGTCGCACGCAGGATTCCTTAGGTAACCTCGACGGCTATCACGCAGTGACCAATAATCTTCAGCATGAGCACGTTTCTGCGTCGTCTTGTGGTCTGCAACGCAATGCTAGGTGCTTTTGCAAGCATGGCGGGAGCATGTGGCGACAATAAGTTACACGGAACTGCGGGCGAGAAGGCGCAGCTCGTCATCAAGGCCGAAGGCGGGGTCGTACACATCGGTCAGGCGATAGAAGCAAGTCTCATCCTGCCGAAGGACTCGCGATTAGAAACGGGCGGACTCTCCCGAAGTAGCTGCACATCGTTCAAGTTCAAAGTTAAACCCGATACTGGGTGGCACGATCCGTGGGCGGACTGGTACTACTCCGGCATCCCGCAGCACGCGAGCGGTGAAGATGCTCCGCGCCAGCCGTGTGGGGTTTCAGGAGGGGCGGCAATCCGTCTTGCAGATGGACGCATAATCAGGCCACCAACGCCACCGCCCCAAGTCAGTTTCACTCTGAATGAGTGGTTGAGGTTCGATAAACCGGGGATGTATACGATTTCTGTTACGTATCGAGCACGGCCAAAGAAGAAGAACGATAGAGCCGAGGATTGGGACGAGGGGGAGGGCGACTCGTTTACAAGTTTAGAAACCGATCCCATTGACATCGAGGTCTTGCCCGAGCCTGCTGAGGCTAGTGAAAGGGCTGCAGCCGAATTGGCCGCCTACACGGTCCGTTTCCGTCAAACAGATCCAGCATCGAGAAACATCGATACGGTCCCCTTTCCTCTAGCAACTGTTCATTCACAATCCGAAGCGGTGATTCCATCGCTCGTGCAGATCTACGAACGAGAAGGCTGGTTCGACCAGAGCACCTTGCTGAACTCCTCTGATCAAAAAAGGGGTTGTAGAACAGATGGAGTACCGGCTAGGCCGCCCCGCAGAATCCATCTCGGCCGGTTTTGTTCATCTATTGGCGTTTAGCAGGACACGGCTGCAATACCCAGAGCTGTTCGGAAGTCGAATCCAGAATCAGTGGACTGAACAATGGGAAGCGGATTCGAAGGTGAGGAATAAAGCGTTTCTCCAGAATCTGGCAGAGTACACCGAGAAGTTGCTTGACGCTGTACCAGAAAAAGATGAAGCAGCAAAGGTCGATTCCTTAAGAGCGGTGCTGCACATTCTTGCGCATTGGCCCCTCCCGAACAAAGCGGCGCTCCGGAAAAAAGCCATACGGAAGGTAGCGCGACTTCTTCCGACAATGAAGAAGCCGCCTGACCTGTGGGAAGACGAATGGCAGGTAATCGCTTCTCCGGCAATGGTTCCATATTTACTCCGAACTTTCCAAAGCCACTCCGGGTTTGAGGAGCAACATCAGAGATGGTTGTATCAGGTTGCGCCAGTTCGGGCGCAGGAGTTGATGATTTCGGCGGTGCAGCAAGGTGACTGGAGGTTGGCATTGAATTGGGGCCACGTCGTTCGGCCGACCGCGATGCTCTCGCGTATCATCGACAGCTCTGCGATCAACGTCCTCACAAACTACGCCGACGAAGACAACTCGGACGTGGAATGGACGCTGTTGAAGTTCGGGACAAGAGCTGCGGCAGGATCGGCGCGCAAGATTCTTGCCTCCCAAGAGTGTCTCGGCGATCCGACGTTGTGGGCATTCCTGCTCAAGGTGGAGGGGTCGCGAGCCGAGCAATCCCTCATCAGGCGATATCGCAAGGCCAGTGCCAGTGCGAACTGCAGGACAGATGCGGCGATTTACAAGGTCGTGGACGAAATTGATTCAACTGAGTGGAGAACCTGGATGTCTTACTGGTCTCCTGCGCTTGAGGCAATTTTTGTTTCGCAACTTGGGAATGCGGACAGGTTCGTAGCCGCTCAGGCGGCAGAATTACTTGGACTGTATGGTTCGAAGCAAATCGAAGAGACGCTTTGGGCGAAGGTCGAAGCCTGGCAGGGTTCTCCCCCGCCTGAAAGTGAACATGAAGACTCCTCAGTAGAGGGTCCGCAATATCTGGAGGAGGAGATCATTGGCGCACTGCTGAACGGACGTGGGCGGATAGGCCGCAACCAGATTGATCGTCTGCGCCTTATGTGTTTACGCATGCTGGGAAGTTGAGTTGGCGCGTCCCGTGGATGGGATTCAGCGCCTGCAGGTAAACAGGTCTGCACTTGAACCTCCCACAATCTCAACTACCGGCTCGCCGCTATTCTCGCTCTATACATTTAGTGAA
>QHZV01000113.1 GCA_003224785.1 Acidobacteriota bacterium | reverse complement strand
GAGCTCGTGACTCGTCACACCCGATTGCCCGAGCAGCAGAGCAACCACTTCGTTTGCCGTCCTTCCGTCGTAGAGCGGCGCGATCAGCGGCTGAACGATGCTGACGGTGCCGTCATAAGCGCGCGTATCGCCCCAGGCTTCTAGGTAGTGCGCTTCGTTCACGTGCCACTGACATAACTCCGCGGTCTCATCGTTGTACTGGCCGAGGTGAATGCGAATGGGAATGTTGCTGTTCTTGAGCGCGTCTTTGAAGCCGAAGTCGGCGGGCGCATCGTAAACCGGATTGCCGCCGAGGATCACCAGCATGTCAACCTTGCCCGCGCGCATGTCGCCAACGAGATTTTTCAGCGAGTCGTTCTGGCTGGCGGTGCTTGCGAGGACGGGCTCGGTGTAGAAGACGGTCTTGCCGACATTGCCGAGCTTTTCGTTTATGGCGTGAGCGAGAGCATGAACAACAGGCGGCTGGTGGTCGCCCGGAACTACCAGACTCGCACCCCTAGCTTCGCCAAGATGGTTAAACAGATCCATTGCTGCTGAATCGGCAAACTTCCGCTCTTTGTCGCCGACCGTGTTCTCAAAATCCGTCCTCACAGTGGACTGGAAGGTGAGCAAGAACCGCGCAAACGCCTCGATTTGACCTGCCCGCAGCGCCAGCCGATGATCTGCCTTCGCCCCGGTCGCGCTCGGCGTGCTCTCGATCGTATACAGCCGCGCCATCTTTTCCGAATCAGGATCGCGGCGCTTGGCGAAATCGCGCGCATAGCGCGTCATTCCCGGGAATCCTGCAGAGAGAAAATCCGCATCGAGCGAAACGACGATATCCGCTTTCGAGAAGTCGTAAATCGTCTCCACGGGCTGCCCGAGAGCCATTCTCGCGCCTTCATAAACGTTGTCGCGATTCACTGGTTCCCAGAAATGCCACTTGGCTTCCGGAAGCGCCTTCTGGAACTGTTGCATCTGGTCGGCGAGAGTCGGCGAAGAAAACGACTTCGAGAGGATCCGGATTCCTGAGCCTTTGACTGCGTTCTGCGAGTTGAGAGCGCCTTTCAGTTCGGCGACCAGCGTCGCCCAACTGCTGATGCTCCCCAAATGAATGATGTTTTGGGAGCGGTCGGGATCGTACATGTCGAGAATGGAAGCCTGCGCGAATACGTCGGTGCCGCCCTGGCTCGCCGCATGTTTGTCGTTGCCTTCGATCTTCGTCGGACGATACATGTGGCTTTCAACCAGCAGCGGAGTCGCATATCCGCCGAGGGTGAAAGCGGTGGCGTAAAAAAGCGGCCGCCCGGGAATGACATCTTCGGGCTGTTTGACGTACGGGACGATCGGTTCGAAGGGCTGGCGGGTGCAGGCGGTCATGCCCGCGAGAGCGAGCGAAGAACCCATCAGCTTGAGAAACCCGCGGCGCGAGACGGCGTCAATCCATTCGGAAGCGCCTTTAGGAAATTCGCGGTGCATCATTTCCTGGAATTCAGGCTTGCCCGCGAGTTCTTCCAGGCTGCGCCAGAATTCAGGCGAATTCTTCTTCTCGATGTCCGCGCGCAGCTGCACCAGATCGAGTTTGTCTTGCTTGCTGGGACAAACTGCTTCTTTGTGCGCCTTGCCGTTTTGTTTTTCGTCGCTCATTGATCGCTGTACCGTCCCTACGGGACTCTGTCCATTTTCGCGCCTACCCAGGGCTCACGCCCTGGGCTAACTAAATGCCGCCCCTTCGGGGCTGGAGCACATCTGCTGCAATCTGTCCAAGCATCCCCAAAAACCCTTGGGCGTCTACCTACAAGCTAAGCGCTAATAACTAAAAGCTCCCTTACCTGTGGCATGTCGAGCAACTCGTAATATCCATCACCGAGCGCAACTTGTACTCTTTAACCAAGTGCTTACCTAATGAAAGCTGGTCGGTAAACGTCTGGCCATCCGCCACCACCGGCAAATCCTTTGTCGGCTGCTCATACCGCATGTTGAACACCTGCTCACGCGGACGCAGGTTCTTCTCCGGCGCGCGGTGGCACTCGATGCACCACTCCATCTGCAGCGACGCGTAGTTATACATCAGCGGCATCCGATCCACCGGCCCGTGACAGGTGTTGCAACCCACGCCCTTATTGATATGAATGCTGTGATCGAAATAAACAAAGTCCGGCAGATCGTTCACCCGGTTCCACACCAGAGACTTGCCGCTGCGAAAACTTTCGCGCACCGGCTCGAGCAGCGCTGCATTGGTCCAAATCTGCGAGTGGCAGTTCATGCAGGTCTTGGTAGGAGGAATGCCGGCAAAGCTGGATGTCTCAACCGAAGTGTGGCAATAGCGGCAATCAATGCCGAGTGCCGCCACGTGGTGCTGATGACTGAAGGGGGCGGGTTGCGGACGGGCGATGCCTGCATAAGTGACGTATGGCGAACGCTGAATCTGAATACAAGTCCACAACGCGAAGGCAGCAGTAAAAATGCCAACGTAGATCGAGGCACGGGAAATTACATTAGCGCTGCGATGGAAAATCTGCATCGGTCAGAATTTTTCTCTACCGCGGAACTCGTTTGTTCAACCCGATTGTCCAACCGGATTTTTTAATCAATCACGAAAACAAGTTGAAAGAAATGCTAAACGCTTTATGAAACTGGAAATTATAGCAGCTTGGTGGTGTTTGAAAATTATGTTTGCGGTCCAAAGCGAAATTTTTCGGGCGAAAACGTCGTGGGTCGTTGGCCGTTCGCCGAAACCTAGTCGGGCCTCGTGCGTCATGCGCTCGCGTTGAAACCCTAGGTTGCCCGCCCAGGCGAGCTTTGTGATGGCTGTGCCGTGGTATTGGTTAGGAGCTTGCGCCCGCGAACTCAAGGCAGCTTATCCGGACCGAGATTTACCCGCGACGGACGACGTGCGACGGACGACCATGTTTTCACCGCATATTCATCACCAGCAACCTCGGCTCAGTCATGTCCTCAATCGCATAACGCAGCCCTTCGCGTCCCAGGCCTGAATCCTTCACGCCGCCATAAGGCATGTGATCAATTCGAAAGCTCGGAACATCTCCGGCGATTACGCCACCGACTTCGAGTTCCTCGAACGCTTGGAAAATCCGCGCCGCATCCCGCGTGAACACTCCGGCCTGTAACCCATATGGCGATTCATTGATCAGCCGCAACGCCTGAGCGAAATCGTCGTAACCCTCCAGCGTGACCACCGGCCCGAAAATTTCCTGACAATTGACTTTCATATCTGGGCGGGTTCCGGTGAGCACCGTTGGTTCCATCACCGATCCGCGCCTTTTTCCGCCGCACAAGAGCGTTGCGCCATCCTGCACCGCTTCTTGTACCCACTGAGTCGCGCGAATAGCGTCGCTCTCGCGAATCAGCGGGCCGAGGTCAGTGGTATCGTCCATCGGATCGCCGACTTTCAACTTACTCACTCCGGCAATCAATAGGTCACGAAATTTCGTGAACGCTGGACGTTCGACCAGTATCCGCTGCACAGAAATGCAGGTTTGCCCGGCATAACTGAAGCCTCCGGTCACGCACCGCTCGGCGGCCCAGGCGAGATCGGTGTCACCGTGAACGATGACTCCGGCATTCCCGCCAAGTTCGAGCACAACTTTTTTCTTTCCCGCGCGGCGTTTAATGTCCCATCCGACGGGAGCGCTGCCGGTAAAACTGATGAGCTTGATCCGGTCATCAGTTACGAGCAGTCCCGCATCTTCGTTGGAAAGCGGCAGCACGTTGAAAGCACCGTCGGGAAGACCGGCTTGCTCGACAGCCTCGGCGAGAAGAAACGCAGTCAGCGGAGTTTGCGGCGCGGGCTTCAAGATAATCGGACAACCAGCGGCGATAGCTGGTGCCACTTTATGGGCTACGAGATTCAGCGGAAAATTAAATGGCGTGATTCCGGCGATCGGTCCAATGGGGAATCGGCGAACAATTCCCCAGCGACCGGAGGTGAACTGCTGCCAATCGAGCGAAAGGTATTCGCCCGGAATTCGTGTGGTCTCTTCAGCCGCGACAATAAATGTGAAAATTCCGCGCTCGACTTCGATGCGCGCTTGCTTAAGCGGCTTGCCGGATTCCTGCGCCAGCGTGCGGGCAAAATCTTCTTTTCTTGATGTGATGTGCTGCGCGATGGACCGCAACACGCGCTGTCGCTCAAACGCGGGCAGGCGGCGCGTGCTCCCGAAAGCGCGGACAGCTGATTGTATGGCGCGCTCCGCGTGATCAACCGTCCCTTGAAACACCGTTGCTAACGGAGTTCCGTCATAGGGCGAGCGAATCTCAACCGGCGTACCCTC
>QHZV01000242.1 GCA_003224785.1 Acidobacteriota bacterium | reverse complement strand
CGAGTCAAGGTAAAAAGTATTTAAAGCAGCAGACGATATCGAGTCTGGATGCCGCGCTTGATCCCAAGAACTTCGTGCGCATCCACCGTTCTTATCTAGTCAATCTCGAGCGGGTGAGCCGCCTCGAAGCGTACGGCAAGGACACGCACCTTGTAATCCTTAACGATGGGGCGCGCTTGCCAGTGAGCCGGTCGGGATATGCTCGGCTAAAGTTATTTTTGGAGCAACAGGCATGAGCGCATTAGGCAAGTTTCGACTGGACTCCTAGGGGTAGGCAATGCACATGAGAATTTCTACAGCAATTTTTTGCAATTGTGTTCTGGATTAGATCTAGGCGACTTGCTCTATGGAATTTTCGCCGGTTGCGAAAACACCCTGGAAGGTAATAAAGAAGCACGCGACTTGAACCTCCGGGAATTTCCCGCGAATCAGCTCAGCAGCTCGCCCCAGCTCCTGCTTGTGATGACGGGCCTCTTTGTCTGGGTCTCCGCCAAACGCGGCAAGACCGCCGTAGGTGGCGCAATCGGAGTGGCTCATCAGAAAGACACGCTCAGTTTTGTGCAGGAGGATGGACATACGCACCTGCTCCAAAATAAAGTCTCGCTCGAAATCATTGCGGGGTGATGCCAGGGTCTTTGCTCCACCCGCAACCACGATCATGTCGGGGCGCAGGATTCCGCGCTTCTGCAGGAATTTGTACACCGCCAGACGGATACGCTGATCAAAGCAGCACAGCACGGCGGCATCGGCGACGTATGGTTCAGGAGGCGAGTCGAAGTGGAAGACCTTTTCCATGCAGATAAAACTTTAACATTGGCCCAGCGTTTCGCTGTAGAGACGTAGCTCGCTACGTCTTACATTGGCGCGAGCTCTAGGATGAGGAAGGTCTGTCTGCGCGAAAGTTGATTTCTATTGCCCGCTTGTCGTCGCCATCTGCTTCTCTTGCGGGCTCATTTGGCGCCACAAGACTTGCAGGTCGGCAGAAATGCGTGAATTCTGCGGATCCTGATGCAATGCACGGGCAAACCACCGATAAGCGACGGGGAGATCGCGTCCAACACAATGTCCCGTCGCGTACATGGTCCCGAGGACGGTCTGGGCTTTGGTATTTCCGTGTGTCGCAGCAGTGCGCAAACTGGATTCCGCCCGCGGACAGTTTTGCGGCACGCCACTTCCGTACAGGTATTTCTCGCCAGTCTGTTCAAGATCTGAATCCGGAGCTGCAGCGGCGGTCGGCGCGGCTTTCTGTATCGGAGTGCGAACGGCTGCCTGCTTTGGAGCGCGTGACTTTGCCGGTGCAGGCGGCACGGCGGCACTGTCGTTTTCAGCCGATTTCTCCGCGTTCTTATCCGGAGCGTTTTTGTCCGCGGCCGCATTCTCGCTAGCGGCCTTGTCTGAAGCAGGTGATCCTGTGTCGCTTGCTTTCGCCGGAGGTTCAGCTGGCTTATTTTCCGCATTTGTCGGCTGCGTTTGCTGCGGCTGCGGCGGAGTTGGTTGCTGCACGGTTCCGGCACCGCCAGTCATAGGCTTGTCGATGTGGGTTCCCTGATCCTGCGTCTGTGCGGGTGCTACCTCCGAAGGCGAAGCTGACGTCTGTGCTCCTGTGCCAGAACTGCTGGCTGATTGCCGATTAAATGGAAAGCTGCCATTCTTCCATTGCCAGCCCAGATATCCAGCGGCCCCTAAAATCAAGAGCAAGAACACGATGGCGCCCACGTGGCTCTGGGGCTGCTCATCTTCGTAAAGATAATGAAATTCGCCGAGAAAAGAGGGCCCATGCACGTTGTCTGGCGTCGTCTTTTCGCCACCATTCGTCGGCACGACGACTTCTTTAACTGGTGCCGGCTGGCTGGACGGATGTGCTAAGGATGCTCCGCACATCCCGCAGAAACGATACTCAGGGCTGTTGTCGTACCCGCAATGGGCACAGTGGACATACATAGTTTCCAGCATATTGTAATACTTGGATGGCAGAAAAGCTGCTTACGTTGGAAAGAAGATGCCCATTTGGGAGGGCGGGAATCGCCACGCAAGACATCCGTTAGCCGCTGATTTTTGTTGGCTTTACAGTTTTGATTCCAACGTGTTAGCCTATTTGCATACAACCTAACGAGTTGAAAATTAGAAGGAGTGCATCAGGTTAGTGCTAGCCAGAGAGCAAAAGAAATCCGTTATTGATCAGTACGGAACGCACCCCACCGATACGGGCAGTCCAGAAGTCCAAATCGCTCTGTTGAGCGAACGGATTGGTCAACTGACGGACCACTTCAAAACGCACCTGAAAGATCACGGTTCGCGCCGCGGTCTTCTCATGCTGGTCAGCAAGCGTCGCAGCTTGCTCGACTACCTCAAAAAATACGATTCCGAGCGCTACAAGACGGTCGTTCAGAGACTCGGCCTCCGCAAATAGGGGGCTTTTTCTTTTGGACTGTTTGTTCCGCAGTCTTCGGGAGAGTGTAGTGGTGTGTGCGGACTGATGGTGAAGTTCCATTCTCTCTGCTAGTCAGCTCTTAGCCTTTGGCCAAAATTCCCAGATTCCTTAGGCCCCGCTGAACCGTTATAGTTTCAGCTAAGAGCTAGGCTAAAGCTAAGAGCTAGCAAGCAAGCCTGTCTTGCCCTCCTCGACACTAAGGACAAATAATGAAACACGAAATCTCTGTTGATCTCGCCGGTGGTAAAAAAATCTTTTTTGAAACCGGAAACTTGGCCAAGCAGGCGCATGGCTCGGCTGTGGTACGCATCGGCGACAACGTCGTACTAGCGACCGCAGTCTCGAACCCCGACCCGCGCGAGGGAATCGATTTCTTCCCGCTGACGGTTGATTACCGCGAATACACCTACGCTGGCGGACGTATCCCTGGCGGATTTATTAAGCGCGAAGGCCGCCCCAGCGAGCGCGAAATTCTGACTAGTCGGCAGATTGATCGTCCAGTGCGACCGCTCTTTCAGGAAGGCTTCAAGTGTGAAACTCAGGTCATTGCCTTCGTTCTCTCGGCGGACACCGAGAATGATCCTGACGTCGCTGGAATAAACGGGGCTTCTGCGGCCCTCACAATTTCGGACATCCCATTTCTGGGGCCGATCGGCGCAGTACGTGTGGGACTGGTCAACGGTCAGTTCATCGTCAACCCAACTTACAGCGAGATGGGCGAGAGCTTGCTGAACATCATGGTCGTCGGAACTTCCGAAGGCATCGTGATGATCGAATCCGGCGCGAAAGAAGTAAAAGAAGAAACCGTTGTTGACGCGATTGAATTCGCGCATACAGAAATCAAAAAGATCTGTGCCGCAATTAACGAACTTCGCTCAAAAGCCGGCAAGCCCAAGCGGGAAGTTACGCCTCCGGAGTTCGACCAGGCTTATTACGACAAGTTGAAAAAGAAGATCAGCGCAGATTTGACCGATCGCCTCGATACAGAGAAACATCCCAAGGCCGAAAGTTACACCTTGGTAAGGGAGCTCAAGAAGAAACTCGAAGCTGAGATTCCCGAGGACGATGAGGATGCGCGCGCAAAGTTGAAGACCTATTATGAAACTCTGCGTGAGCGGATCTTCCGCGAAGCTGTAACTCATCAGAAACGCCGTCCAGATGGGCGTGCGTTTGATCAAATTCGAAGCATCTCGATCGAA
The DNA here is from genome assembly GCA_003224785.1 of Acidobacteriota bacterium. Classification (GTDB taxonomy): domain Bacteria; phylum Acidobacteriota; class Terriglobia; order Terriglobales; family Acidobacteriaceae; genus Gp1-AA145. The sequence continues at coordinate 3,103 of QHZV01000242.1, read as the reverse complement.
GTTGGAGTGCTGCCTCGCACGCACGGTTCCGCCATCTTCACCCGTGGAGAAACTCAGGCGCTTGTTACCACAACATTGGGAACCAGCGACGACATGCAGCGCCTGGAAAGATTCGAAGGCGAAACCAAGAAGCGTTTCATGCTTCACTACAACTTCCCGCCATTTTCTGTTGGAGAAGTTGCCTTCTTGCGTGGCGCCGGACGGCGCGAGATTGGTCACGGCGCATTGGCGGAGCGCGCGATTTCGGCGGTGCTTCCGGCTGAGGACAAATGGCCTTATGCCATGCGCGTTGTCTCTGACATTCTGGAGTCCAACGGTTCGTCGTCAATGGCGACCGTTTGCGGAGCTGCACTTTCCCTGATGGATGCAGGCGTTCCCCTCAAAGCCCCGGTAGCCGGCGTGGCCATGGGCTTGGTGAAGGAAGGCGACGACTACGCGATTCTCACCGACATTGCAGGCGCAGAAGACCATTACGGCGACATGGATTTCAAAGTTGCCGGCACAAAAGATGGCATTACCGCTCTGCAGATGGACATAAAGGTTGGCGGCATTACCGCGCAGATCATGCGTGAGGCCCTCGCCCAGGCGCAGCGCGGAAGATTGTTCATCCTCGACAAAATGGATGAAGTACTAGCTACTCCGCGCACCAAGGTGTCCGCATACGCGCCGCGTATTTACACTCTGCAGATTCCAGTGGACAAGATTCGCGACGTGATTGGACCGGGTGGCAAGATGATCCGTTCGATCATTGAGCGGACTGGAGTGAAGATCGACGTGGAAGATACCGGCAAGGTCAATGTGGCTTCGAATGACGAATCCTCAGCGAACCAGGCTTTGCAGATCATTCGCGACCTGACGGCGACTGCCGAAGTAGGGAAGACCTATCTCGGAAAAGTTACCCGTCTGGCCGATTTCGGAGCATTCGTCGAGATCATTCCTGGAACAGAAGGCTTGCTGCACATCAGCGAAGTTGCCGAACATCGCATTAAGGACGTTCGCGACGAGCTGAAAGAAGACGACCAGGTGCTGGTGAAAGTTCTGGCTGTCGAGGGCAATCGCATTCGGCTCTCTCGCAAAGCCATTCTGAAAGAGCAGCGCGCAAAAATGGGCGGGGCGGCGCCTGCTGCTCCCACTGAGGGCGATGGTGGCGAACTGCAACCAGAGCCGGTTGTTTCCGGTGCTCCGGCAGTAACCATCGAGGGCGGCGCTGAATTCGAGGAAGGCGATGAACCCAACTTCAACCGTATCGAGTCTGCGCCACAGCCCGCAGGCGATCGTGGGCCGGACCGCGGTGGAGATCGTGGCGGTGATCGTGGACCGCGTGGCGGAGGTCGTCCCGGAGGCGGGGGAGGAGGACGCCGTCGTCGCCGCGACGGAGGCCGAGGCGGACACGGCGGCCACGGTGGCGGAGGAAGACGGTAGGTTGAGTCCCGTGGAAGAGCGGCCATTTATGACCGCATCAACCCGATGTTTCTGAGAGCGAGCTTTAGCTCGAACAAATTCAAGGCCGCGAGAAAACTCGCGGCCTTCTGTTTTGCCGCTGAATCAAACTCGTAGAAGGAGCCATCATGTACGAAGTCATTCTCAAGCGCTTCGATCATCCGGACGAAATCCGCACATTTGAAAAAGGGAAATTCGAACTCATACGCGTCGGCGAAATGACGATTGGCCGCGCGAGCTATGAGCCTGGATGGAAATGGTCCATCCACGTCGGAGCCCCTCAAGGCGTGAAGAGTTGCGCCGTGGAACACGTCGGCTTGGTTCTTTCCGGGCGCGCAACCGCGGCCATGGACGATGGCCGGATTATAGAAATGAAATCTGGCGATTTCTTCTACATCGCTCCGGGACATGATAGTTGGGTGGTCGGCGACAAACCGTATGTGTCACTGCATTTCTTGGGTGCCGGGGATTACGCAAAACACAAGTAGGAAATTCCGGAGTCGTTCCCCGCCGACTGAATGCTACGCCGCGCCCGAGCCTTTTCGTTTCGGAAGAATTTCCCCTATTCGCCGCATCTGCGCACCGACTCCGCGCAGTTTTTCTTCAATGCTCTCGTAGCCACGATCTATGTGATACACGCGATCAATGATGGTTTCGCCATCAGCCACAAGGGCGGCAAGCACTAATGATGCCGAGGCGCGAAGGTCAGAAGCCAGCACGGCCGCGCCGCTGAGTTGGCTTTTTCCACGGACGACAGCCCGCCTTCCTTCGATCTTGATGTTCGCGCCCATGCGCACCATTTCCAGGGCATGCATGAATCGGTTCTCAAAAATATTTTCGGTGACCACCGACGTGCCCTCTGCCTGCGTCGCCAACACCATGTACTGCGCCTGCACGTCCGTAGGGAAACCGGGGTATTCCTCGGTGATCACGTCTGCTGCTTTCAGAGGTCCATTGCCTTCGACTCGCACGGAATTCTTTGTAAGCCGCGTCTTGATCCCAACCTCCTGCAATTTCTGCAACAGCGCGCCCAGGTGACTAGGATTGCATTCGGTCACGTTCAAATCACCGTCAGTCAGAGCGCCGGCAATGATAAAAGTGGCGGCTTCAATGCGGTCAGGAATAATACGGTGCTTAGCTCCGTGAAGTGTTTCAACTCCCTTGATGCGCATCGTCGCGGTGCCTGCGCCTTCAATCTTCGCGCCCATCTTGGTGAGCAGATCAGCGAGATCGGCGACCTCCGGTTCACGCGCGCAATTTTGCATCACAGTTTCGCCTTCGGCGAGCGTGGCGGCCATCAACAGGTCTTCGGTGCCGGTGACAGTAATCTTGTCGAAAACAATTTCAGCACCCTTGAGCCGCGTAGCAGTTGCCTCCACGTATCCGTGTTCCTGATTGATGTTTGCCCCAAGCCGCTCAAGCCCCTTGATGTGCAAATCAATGGGGCGAGCGCCGATTGCGCAGCCGCCCGGAAGAGAAACCCGCGCCTTCCCGCAACGCGCAACCAGCGGCCCCAGAACCAGAGTAGAAGCGCGCATCGTCTTCACCAATTCGTAGGAGGCTTCCGGCGCAGCTAAGTTAGAACAGCAAATGGTGGTGCGGTGATGCGCCCGGCCATAACCAAGCTCCACATCCGCTCCCATTGCAGCGAGTAGCTTCCGTG
>QHZV01000481.1 GCA_003224785.1 Acidobacteriota bacterium | reverse complement strand
GGCTCTGGAACATTGGCAAGGGACAGAAGGTTGGCATTGTTGGCTTGGGCGGCCTCGGGCATATGGGCGTGAAATTTGCCAAGGCTTTCGGATCGCATGTGGTGCTGTTCAGCACATCACCGAAGAAGACTCCCGACGCCAAGCGATTGGGCGTTGACGAAGTCATCATTTCTACCAACGCTGACGAGATGCTGAAGCATGCCGGCAGCTTCGACTTCATTCTCGACACAGCTTCCGGCGAGCACGACCTCAACGCTTATCTTCCGCTGCTTAAACTCGACGGCACAATGACTCTGGTCGGCGCACCGGAAAAACCCGCTCCTGTAGCTGCCTTCAATTTGCTCTTTGGGCGGCATCGTCTGGCTGGCTCCGCCATCGGAGGCATCCGCGAAACTCAGGAGATGCTCGATTTCTGCGCCGAGCACGGCATCACGTCAGACATCTTCGTGATTGATATGGCCTCTCTGAAATAGAACGGCACTACCGCTTGGGCTATGTCGTCAAACCCACTTCTCGCAAATTGCGCGAGAAGTGGGCAGCCCGGCAGCACGTGAGGCACTTCCAGCCACATTCAAAGCCTCGGGCAAGAGTGCCCAGGCCACCCCTTACTAGACATCACAATCGGGGTGGCGCAACTAGCTGTAACTGACTTTCCTCTCGCCCTTCACAATCCGGCCCACCTTATAGAAACTTTCGCCGGCGCGGTCGAGGACGCTTTCGGCCTTCTTGAAATTCTTGGACGGGACGACCACGAGCATGCCGAGTCCCATGTTGAAGGTGCGCATCATATCGTCGTGGGGAACGTTGCCGAGCTTTTGCATGTGGGTGAAGATGGGCGGCACGCGCCAGGAGCCGAATTCGATGACAGCGGAAACGCCGCGCGGCAATACGCGTGGCAAATTCTCAGTAATGCCGCCGCCGGTGATGTGCGCCATGGCGCGGACGCAGTCGGCGGCAATCAACTTTTTTGCAATTGGCCAGTAGCTGCGATGGGTTTGCATCAGCTCGTTGCCGACTTTGCCCTTGATCTCATTGACGTAAGTTTCGGGCTCGTACTTCGCAACTTCAAAAAGCAACTTGCGGGCAAGCGAATATCCGTTGGTATGCAGGCCGGTTGAGGGCAGTCCGAGAATTATGTCACCGGGCTCGACGGTTTTGCCGGTGATAACTTTTTCGCGCTCAACCACGCCGACAATGAATCCCGCGAGATCGTATTCGCCTTCGGGATAAAAACCCGGCATTTCCGCAGTTTCTCCGCCGATCAAGGCGCAGCCGTTGTGCTTGCAAGCCTCGGCGATGCCTTCAACAACTTTTTCCGCGATCTGCGGATCGAGTTTGCCGGTGGCGAGGTAGTCCATGAAGAACATGGGCGCGGCTCCCTGCACGGCGATGTCGTTAACGCAGTGATTCACGAGATCGGCGCCGATGGTGTGGTGCACATTCATCTCGAAGGCGAGTTTGAGCTTGGTACCGACGCCGTCCACGCTCGAAACCAGAACCGGGTCGGCGTATTTGGTCTTATCTACCGCGAAGAGGCCACCGAAGCCGCCAATCTCACTGAGGACGCCTTTGGTGAAAGTTTTGTGGGCGAGATACTTGATG
>QHZV01000241.1 GCA_003224785.1 Acidobacteriota bacterium | reverse complement strand
ATGTTCCGAGGAAAACGAGGATTTGACGCGAGCTCACGTACCACCTTACCGGATTATAGTCCTTGGATGGCAAAGCTCGGCAGGCTGCTGTCTGGCCAAATACAAAGGGCACGCGCCTTGCGGAGCATGCCCTTTCGGGGAGGACTACTGGGCGGTAAAGGTCAATTTATCAAGATAGACGGTGTACGGCGTTATGCTCTTGTTTCCGTCAATCTGATAATTAATGGTAACGCCGTGCCAAGTTGTATTTGTCGGGCTGTCGGTCCTACGGAGGTTGGCGGTTTTTCCGTTCAGCGTGATGGAATCGAATAGTAGCTTGCCGCCTGATGTTCGCTGCACGTGCAGCGTCAAATGGTTCCAGGAGTTACTCTTGGGGTTGCAGGGTATTCCGCTGGCCACCCAATGTTTGCCCTGATTGCTCCAGGTGTCCCACTCGTGACCGCCGGCAATGCGGCACTCATGCCCCCAAATGTAGGACTTTCCGCCCAGAAGTAGACGTCATAGGTGAAATCATGCAGGCTCGGAACGATGGTGTTATTGGTGTCCTTCAGCCCCTGGGACGACATGCCGCCAATCAAATGGACGTTCCAGAACGCGTCTGACCACTGGACGTTGCCGCCGCCGTAAACAGACTTGGTGCTCTTGCCATCCATCGAAGGAGAAGCTACGTTCTGCTTCCAATCCCATTTGAGTTCCGGACCAACGGACGTGCACTTTCCGCATAGTGGATACATGGGCGGCAGCAGGGCGTAACCATTCCAACCGGTTTTGCTCTGCAGGTCCGAGAAAACATATGCCTTCGAAGAGGAGCCGTTCACAGTGACCGCGACGTTTGTGCCGGCGGCCCATCCGCAGTTATCCCACTGTTTAATGGTTACGTCATGAGTTCCGGAATTCAGGTTCAGGTTGGTGTTAAGACTCGATCCATTGACTTTGTAAGCCAGCACGTTTGGAGCGGTATAGATGCCCATGGCAGCTACACCCTTCGAACACGCTGGCGAACTGCCAGTGGCGACAAAGTGAACAGGCGAGGTTGATGTACTTCCATTGCCAGGCGAGGAAACGGTCACGATGGAAAAAGCGGGCAATGCCAACGCGAATAGACACACTGCGGTGAACCAGCGACAAAAACGCATCCCAACATCTCCAAGTTTTGGATTGGTAAGCTATTGCTGCGCGCGCTGCAAGTTGGAGGGATTTTAGGACGGTTGGCTGCCACGGCAAAGCAAAATCGGCCTTAGAACGCAATCAGAAGGACATGGTACCCAGGCGTAAGTAGAAGTACTTAGAACAATTTAGGGGAAACACCTTGTTTCAGGACGCCTACAGTTCGCGACGACCTTCCATAGCTTTTAGCATAGTGATTTCGTCAGCGTATTCGATGTCACTGCCGGCAGGGATGCCGGTAGCAATGCGGGTCACTTTGAGTCCTGCCCGACGAAGTTGCCCGGAAAGATAGGTGGCGGTAGCTTCACCTTCGACGGTGGGGTTCGTGGCTAAAATGATTTCGTCTGCGCCGCCCTCTTCAACCCGCTTCATCAAGTTCGCAATGCGCAATTGTTCTGGACCCACGCCGTGGATCGGCGAAATTGCGCCGTGCAGAACGTGATATACGCCGTTGTAGTGTCGCGTTTTCTCGACTGCGGCAATGTTGGTGGGTTCTTCGACCACGCAGATTAGGTGCTGGTTGCGGGTTGCGCTAGAGCAATAGGTGCAGGGATCAACGTCAGTGATGTTGTTACAAACGGAGCATAGGCGCAGGCTGGCCTTGACGTCGTTTATAGCGAGGGCGAGGGCACTCGCGTCATCTTCGCTCGATCGCAAAATGTGAAAGGCGAGCCGCTGCGCGGATTTGCTTCCCACGCCGGGAAGTTTTTTTAGCTCGTCGATCAGACGGGCCATGGGTTCAGCGAAACGAGACATAAAAAATCGGGTGATCGGATGATCAGGTCATCGGGTGAACTTAGGACCGATTAGGTCGCCCGATTTCCGGATTACCCGAGTCCCGGAATTCCTCCTAACATTCCGCCCATCGCAGATTGCATGCTTTCATCTATTTTGTTAGCCGCGCTGTTGACGGCGGCGGTAATCAGGTCCTGCAGCATTTCTACGTCGCCGGACTTGACCACTTCGGGATCAATTTTGACGTTCAAGACTTGCTTGCGCCCGTCCATTTTCACGATGACGGTTCCGCCGCCGGACGAGCTTTCTACGATGGTTTCCTGCATCTTCTTTTGCAGGACCTCATACTGCTTTTTGGCTTGCGACATCAATTCCTGAATATTGAATCCGCTCATAAGAGTCTTTCGCCTGACTTATTTGTTTCGGCGGTAATCAATGATGGTGCGAATTTCCGCGCCGAATTTTTCTTTCATTCTTTGTACCACCGGTTCTTGCTCGGCCCGCCCGCGACCACTTCCATTCGAGGCCGGCTTTGACTGAATTGGTTGTGCGGCGGCGCCCGGTAACACTTGTATCCTGGCTGGGCGGCCCAGTACACCGCTTGCAGTCGCGATCATCATTCGCCTGGCATCGTTACTCACCGACATTTCAATCAGCGATGCGGAGGATGCGATCCTGATGGTGAGTTCACTTCCTGCAAGCTGCCATTCGCCAGTTTCCAGCATGGAAGTGAGCATGGTCTGGCCCGCGGATGTAAGCGCGTTGAGCACGGAATTCCGCAGTGCATCGCAATTCTGAGGAGCAGGCGCAGGCTTCGCTTCAATCTTGGCCTCAGGCTTCGGCTCAATTTGGGGTTGCGGAGCAACGGCTGGCGCGGCGGCACCCATAATCACGCTGGTTGTGCTCACAGCCGCCGGGTTCTGGCGTGGAGGCATGACCGCAATATCTTCGGATAGCTCGGACCGAGGAGTTCCCTTGCGTGCAGAGTCGGCTGCAAACGGCGAAACAAAAGACCGCGGTGGGGTGGCTTCAGCCTTCTTCGGTGCAGCCGCGGGAGCAGGCGGCCGCTCCGGCGCGGCAGAGCGCGTGATCTCTGCGCCACTGAGCAACTGCTCGATCGGAAGTAATCTCTGCGCGTGAGCCAGCTTCAACAGGCCCAACTCAAGATGAAAGCGCTGCTCTTGACGATAGCCAAGTTCGGCATGGGTCCGCAGCATGATCTGCAAATGCCGCGCCAGGTCTTCTTCGCTGAACGTTTGTGCAATTCGAGCGACTCTGGCCCGCTCGTCTGAAGAAATTTGGAGTAGCGGAGACTCCGGTCCAGCAACCTTGGCCACGATCGCATTCCGTAGAAAGCGCACTAGTTGGCGAGCAAAGTGAACAGGGTTCTGGCCCTCAGTAATTAAGCCGTCCACCATTTTCAGGATTTCTTCGCTGGAGCTGCGTGCAACCGCCGCCATGATTTCTTCGAGCGCCCCGGAGGGCGCAATCCCGATTAATTGCCTTACGGATTCCGCATTCAAGCGGCCATCACTTGAAGCGATGGCCTGATCGAGAATTGAAAGCGCATCACGCACCGAGCCGTCGCCAGCTTCAGCCAACATCGCCAGCGCGTCTTCATCTGCGGCTATGTTTTCGCGCCCGCACAGATCTTTGAGCTGAGCGACAATCTGATCAAACTTCACCGCCCTGAAACTGAAATGCTGGCAACGTGAGCGGATGGTTTGAGGAATGTCTTCAGGCGCCGTAGTAGCCAGCATAAAGACGACATGAGCGGGAGGTTCTTCCAACGTCTTCAGCAGAGCATTGAATGCGGCATCCGTAATCTGATGCGCCTCGTCGAGAATGTAAATCTTGAAGCGGTCGCGTGCTGGACGATACCGCGCCCCTTCCCGCAATTCGCGGATCTCGTCGATGCCACGGTTGGTGGCGGCGTCAATTTCAATTACGTCAACTGCATTCCCAGCGCGAATTTCGGTGCAGGAATCACACACGCCGCATGGCTCGGGCACGGGTTTATCAGACGAGCGGCAGTTCAATGCCATCGCCAGAATGCGAGCCACGGTAGTCTTGCCGATCCCTCGATGTCCGCTGAAGATATAGCCGTGCGCAGTGCGTCCCTGCTCGATCGCATTCTTCAGAGTGCGAGTGACGTGCTCCTGCCCAATCACCTCTGAAAACTTTTGTGGACGATATTTGCGGGCGAGGACCTGGTAGCTCATGGAAGGAGGATTACGTGATTATACGTGAGCGGCTGGCTTGCGAATCTTCTCGCCAAGGGCTAGGCTTGTTGATCGTTGGCAGAGGGGAAGTTAGCTATGCAACTGAAGATTAATGTTCGGACTCTTCACGATGGGATCGTAGTCGTTGACTGTGCCGGTCGGATCGTTTTCGGCGAGGAAACCGCCGAACTACGCGATCGAATCAAAGGTCTGCTTTCGAAGGACAGCCGGATCGTTCTGAATCTGGCCGACGTCACCTACATTGATAGCGGCGGCCTCGGAACGCTAGTCTCGCTGTACATCACGGCACAAAACCTGGACGGAGCGGTCAAGTTGGCGCGGCTGACGCAACGGGTCGGAGACCTGCTGCAGATCACGAAACTGCTTACGGTATTCGAAGTCTATGACAGTGAGGAAAAAGCCGTTGAATCGTTCCGCAAGGGAGCGGCGGCCTAAGCTCGGAAACAGAACCCCTCGGATATCGCCGGAAAGCCGTATTCGCGCCACCATTCAAAAAATCCCCCGCGGGAAGGTCTCTACTTACGGGGCCATCGCGCGCGACGCCGGTTTGCCCGGCCGATCCCGCCAAGTTGCGCAGGTGTTGTCTCGATCATTCGGCTTGCCATGGCAACGAGTGCTTGGCGCGGGTGGAGAGATCAAACTCCGCGGCGACTCCGCCATTGAACAACGCCTAAGACTGGAGGCCGAAGGCGTTCGTTTTCGAGGCCGCCGCGTGGACATGAAGGCGCACGAGTTGTTGTTTCCACGAAGATAGCGAAGCCGCTTCCCTGACCGCACTTTCGGCTCTCTCGTGTGTAACTACATTTCATTACCTCGGTAACGGCCTACATTCCCGATTTTGATGGTTTCCTGGAATGAACCCCGTAAGATTGTTTTGCACTCCCCCGATTTAATCCCTGCAAAAACTTTAGCTCTGACTGGAGATCGTAATGAGGAAAGCACTGTGCGCAGCCCTGGTTCTTGTCGTGTCCACATTGATCGGATGCGGGGGTGCTGGAAGTTCGCCGTCCAATCACTCGTCGGGCCAGCCAACTGTCTCTTCTATCCAGGTTGCGCCCACGTCAATGTCGATTGGCACTGGTTCGGTGCAGCAGTTCACCGCGACCGCGCACCTGTCGG
>QHZV01000240.1 GCA_003224785.1 Acidobacteriota bacterium | reverse complement strand
CGGGGAAGACATTGAATAAGTATGGCAGAAGACGAGATCAGCCCTGAACTGCCAGTGCGAGCGACTGCCAATTGGGGTGAATCACGAATTGGATGTTATTAGAATTGCAAATTCGCAAAAATCGGCAAAATAGCTTAAAATCTATCTTTCCAACGCATTGATACTTAGATTCCGGAGTAGTCATGGCACAAGTTTGCGAAATCTGCGGCAAGGGGCCGCAATTTGGAAATAACATCAGCCACGCCCACAACGTGACCAAGCGGCGGTGGAATGTGAATCTGCGCCCGGTCCACGCCAAAGTGAAGGGCGCGAGCAAGCGGATTCGCGTCTGCACGTCCTGCCTGAGAAGCGGCAAAGTGGTGAAAGCCTAAATTGGGTAATTTGTGATTGAGTAATTTTCGAGGCTTACCTCTTTACTTCACGGCCACCAGCTGAACATCGAAAATCAGGGTTGAGTTCGGAGGGATTGCGCCGGGATAGCCGCGCTCTCCGTAGGCAAGGTCGGGCGGAATTCGCAACTGGCGTTTGCCTCCAACTTTCATTCCTGCCACGCCCTCGTCCCAGCCTTTGATAACGTCGCCATGGCCAAGGACGAACTCGAAGGGATGTCCGGTTCCCACTGAGCTATCGAATTTCTTACCATTTGTCAGCCAGCCGGTGTAATCGACGTCCACTTTCTCTCCGCGAATAGCTTTTTCGCCGGCTCCAATCTTGATGTCCCAATATTGCAGCCCCGTGGCGGTCTTCGTTCCTTCACCGGTAACCTTGGTGGGCAGGTTAGCGTTCGCCGGGGCGGTCGTGGTCCGCTTCTTCGTGGTTGTGTGGGTTTGCGCCAAGCAGCTCGCCGCAACGAGGAGCACGATTACAATCGCTAAAAACTGTTTTTGCATGATTCTCTCCTGAATTCCTTTGTGTGTACCTTGGCGTCCCTGGTGGTGCTTTTGGTCTGAATTAACTGTAAAGGACACCAAGTTACACGAACGGAATCGGTTCGTCTATTCAGCTAAGGCGATCACGTCAATTTCGACGAGCACATCCTTCGGAAGCCGTGAGACCTCGACCGTGGATCGCGCGGGCGGCGCCTGGCTGAAGTAGCGGCCATAGACTTCGTTCATCGCGACGAAATCGCCCATACTCTTCAAGAACACGGTTGAACGAACAACTTTTTCAAGTCCGCTGCCCGCGACCTTCAGGATTGCGGCCAGGTTCTTGATCACGCGATCGGTCTGCGCAGCCGCGTCTCCTGCAATGACGTATTGAGTTTCGGGATCTATGGCGACCTGTCCGGAAACGAACACAAAGCCATTGGCGCGGATAGCCTGCGAGTAAGGGCCGATGGCTTTCGGAGCGCCGGGAGTTGAGATTACGTCACGCATAGATTTTGTGCCGTCCCTTCGGGACTCGATCAATTTACCACCTCACCCAGGGCTTACGCCCTGGGCTAACTAAATTCCGCCGCTCAGCGGCTGGTGCTGAGAGAACGCGTGCGACCTGTTCTATGCATCAATTCCATCAGCTTTGTACCAGCTTCGCATCAGTCTTCGCAAAACTAGTCTTCACCACAAGCACCCAATTTACGTGTATGCCAACGACCCACGGCTGCCTTCACACTCTTTGCAGCCTTTGTACATCGTGCACGCCGGGAATCTTTCTTACGCCCTGAATGATGTTTTCCAAGTGCTTCAGGTCTTCGATCTCGATCACGATATCCACATTTGCCTGGCCGTTTTCGGTGCGCGCGCCGATGTTGCGAATGTTGGTTTTCGTATCGCTAATCACTGCCGTGATCTGTTTCAGCATGCCAAAGCGGTCATCGCAAAAAACTGTGAGTTTGATGGGGAATGCCGAGGGGGCGCCTTCCTCTTTGCCCCACTCGACATCAATCCGCCGCTCCGGCTCATACATCAGATTGAGCACGTTCGGACAACTTATCGAATGCACAGCCACGCCCTTGCCACGGGTCACGTAGCCGACGACGGCCTCGCCGCGAATCGGATTGCAACAACGCGCGCGATAAACCAGCAAATCGCCCTGGCCCTTCACGCGGATGGCGTTGCTGTGGTCTCCGCCAAAAACCCGGCGAACAACGCTGCCAATTCCAGAATCTTCCTCGGCCGGCTTAGCGGGCTCCTCCGCGGCTGGCGCCAGTTTTCCCAGCACCTGGCGTGCGGAATATTTGCCATAGCCAATGCCGGCCATCAAGTCGTCCGGGCCGCCCAGACCGTAATCGGACGCGAGGCGCTGGAAGTGATCGTCCTTGATGTCCTTGAGAGAAATCCGATACTTGCGCGCTTCTTTTTCGATCAGCTTGCGGCCAATTTCGATCGCACGTTCGCGCTGATGGATGTTCAGCCAGTGCTTGATCTTGTTGCGCGCGCGTGACGAGCGCACCACGCCAAGCCAATCCCGGCTGGGTTTGTGACCCATCTGCGTAATGATCTCGACAATGTCCCCGCTGTGCAGTTTGTGCCGCAGTGGGACCATGCGTCCGTTGACCTTTGCGCCGACGCATGCGTGTCCAACTTCGGTGTGAATGGTGTAAGCAAAATCAATGGGCGTGGAGTCGCGCGGTAGAACTACAACTTTACCCTTCGGCGTGAAGGTATAAACCTCTTCGGGGTAGAGGTCAATTTTCAGCGTGGAAAGAAATTCATTCGGATCGGAGACATCACGCTGCCACTCGACCACCTGCCGCAACCATGCCAGCCGTTGCTCATCCTGCGCGGAGACCGGGCCATCTTTATATTTCCAGTGCGCCGCGATTCCTTCTTCCGCCATGCGGTGCATCTCTTCGGTGCGGATCTGGATTTCGAAGCTCGTGCCATCGTCGGTGATCACTGACGTGTGCAGCGATTGGTACAGATTCGGCCGAGGCATGGCGATGAAATCTTTGATTCGCCCCGGCACCGGACGCCAGACGTTGTGCACGATTCCAAGCACTCCGTAGCAGTCTTGCACGGAGCGCGTGATCACACGCATAGCGTAAAGGTCATAAACCTGGTCCACGGAGATGCGCTGCTTCAGAAGTTTCTTATGAATGCTGTAGAGGCGCTTGATGCGGCTCTCGACATTGGCAGTGATGCCGGCCTCTTTCAGCTTGTCGCGCAGTAAATGCTCGACGCTGGAAAGAAACTGCTCGCCCTTTTTTCGACGGGCGGCAACTGCGTCGCGGACCTGTTCGTACGCAATCGGATCAAGGTATCGGAAACCCAAGTCTTCGAGCTCGCCGCGAATTTTGCCCATGCCAAGCCGGTGGGCGATGGGACCGTAAATGTCCAGAGTCTCCTGCGCGATTTTTTGCTGGCGATCGGGAGACAAATGCTCGAGCGTGCGCATATTGTGCAGGCGGTCGGCGAGCTTGATGAGGATGACCCGGATGTCGTCCACCATAGCTAGCATCATTTTGCGCAGGTTTTCGGCTTGCTGCTCTTCGCGGGTCGAGAAGTCAATCTGGCTGATCTTGGTAACACCTTCCACAATGTGCGCCACCTGCTCGCCGAATTCTTTGCGGATATCAACGATGGTGACGGAGGTGTCTTCGACGGAATCGTGCAGCAAGCCGGCAGCGACCGCGACGGCGTCCATTTTCATTTCCGCAAGCACGAGCGCAACTTCGAGCGGATGCACGAGGTAGGGCTCGCCCGAGGCGCGCTGCTGGCCGGAGTGGTTCTTCTGCGAAAACTCGTAGGCCTTGCGAACTAACTCGAGATCGTCATTGGGACGGTTCTCGCGCATGTCCTTCAACAGCTCACGGAACTTCGTCACCGTGAGCACATTGGTCGCGATTTGTTCGCGTAGAGTAGCCATGCCATGTAGCGTGGGCGCCCTCGCCCGCGTGAGATCGGACACTCTTGTCCGACAAGCCCCAGTAGCCTGTTTCCTTGCCTCTGATTATATCGGGGCGGAACAAGCGGGACGGTTTGTTCCATTTAGAATGGCCGCGTGTCCCGTGTTCTCATGAGCGGCGCTTCCGGATTAGTGGGCTCCGCACTGGTTCCGTTTTTGGAATCTCGCGGGTATCGGGTCACACGCCTGGTTCGCCACAAACCTCGCAATGAGAGCGAACTTCAGTGGAACCCGACGCGAACAATTCCGACGCAATTGGTGTCCGGGTTCGATGCGGTGATTCACCTCTCGGGTGAGAACATTGCCGGGCGCTGGACCGAGCAGAAAAAGTGCCGCATCCGCGAAAGCAGAGTGTTCAGCACGGAGTTTCTTGCACAAGCCCTAGCGAAAGCCGACCTCCCCCCCAGCACTTTTATTTGCGCGTCGGCGATCGGCTACTACGGAAATCGAGGCGGTGAGATTCTTACCGAAGACTCACCATCCGGCGAAGGATTCTTTCCGGAAGTCTGCCGCGAGTGGGAAGCTGCCGGCGAACCCGTTTCGGATGCCGGCATTCGGGTGGTTAATCTGCGAACCGGGATCGTTTTGAGCTGTGAAGGTGGCGCACTCAAGCAGATACTGCTGCCATTCCGCCTGGGCTTAGGCGGCAGAATCGGCGATGGTTACCAGTGGTGGAGTTGGATTCATATCGCTGATTTTGTTTCAGCGGTGCATCACATTTTGAATGAAGGCGAGAACGTGGGGGGACGGGCGTCCTCGCCCGTCCAATTAGCAGGGCCAGTGAACATGACCGCACCGAATCCGGTAATGAATGCGGAGTTCACGCGTGTGCTGGCTCACAAACTGAAGCGTCCGGCGCGATTGCCGGCGCCGGCGTTCGCGTTACGGCTCGTGTTTGGCGAGCTTGCGGATGAAGGTTTGCTGGCGAGCACGAGAGTGTTGCCGAAGAAATTGATCGAGAGCGGATTTGATTTTAAACATCCTGAGTTGGCTGACGCGCTCAACGACCTGCTATGAACGCTTACAGCAACTGTGAAAGAGCGGCGCTGAAAGCGCCGCTCTTCCACAGTAGCGTACTGGAACTATTTCCCTCGCGCCTTGGCGAACGCTTCGACGCGCTGGTGCACACTGAGCACATGTCTCGGCAGAGCTAGATGGCTGCCTTCTTCGAGGATCGGGATCAGCTTGTCGAACTCCGGCCCGGAATGTGATCCGGTTATGACAATCCGAATCGGATGAAACAGTTCTTTGCCCTTAGCGCCGGTTTCCGCCTTCACCTCGTTGACGATCTTTTTGAAACACTCGGCAGTAAGCTTTCCTTCACGCGCCGATTCGTCTTCAAGGATTTTTACCGTGAAGCGGGTGAGCACAGCATCGGTATTCGGCAAACCGAGGACTTCGGCGTTGTCGGACGCGGTAAGCGCAGCTTTGGCGTCGTGGTTGAATATGACCGCAGCTTTTTCTGGCAGTTGTTCAAGACGATCCACCGACGGAAGTACGAGAGCCATTACCTTTGAAAACCACGCTTCAAGCCCTTGCGTGTGTGCAGAGGACAATAGTCCCAAGGCACGAAAGAAGTTCAGCGCCAGGTGTTCGATCCGCTGAGTGGAGCTTTGCTTGATGTAGTGCCGGTTCAGCCAGTACAGCTTCTCCATGTCGAAGACTGCGGGCGATGGCGTGACTCGCTCGAGCGAGAATTCCTTGACCAGCTCTTGGATCGAGAAGATTTCGCGAGTGCCTCCCGGCGGCGCCCAGCCCAGCAGCGCCAAGTAATTCACAAGCGCTTCCGGCAGAACTCCCATGTCGCGGAAATTTGCAATCGAGGTTGCACCATGGCGCTTCGAGAGACGCTCGCGGTCCGCACCAAGAATCGTTGAAAGATGCGCAAATTCTGGCACCGGCCAGCCCAGCGCCTCATACAGTGCAACTTGCTTGGGAGTATTCGAGAGGTGGTCATCGCCGCGGATGACGTGAGTGATCTTCATCAGCGCGTCGTCGATCACGACGACATAGTTGTAAACAGGCATTCCTGAGGAGCGCAGGATAATGGGATCACTGACGACCTCATTGGAAAATTCAACCGGGCCGTGAACGATGTCGTGGAAACGAATTGGGTGTTCGGGAATGCGTAACCGGAACGCGCAGGCTTCTCCGGAGTCGCGCCGCTGTTGGGCTTCTGCCGGATCAACGGCACGGCATTTGCCGGAATAAATCGGCTGACGACGTTCTGCGGTGGCGCGTTCACGCTCCTGCTGAAGCTCTGCTTCCGTACAGAAACACAAGTATGCTTTGTGCTCGCTCAACAATCTCTCGGCATGTTCGCGATAAATGGGAAGACGGTCAGATTGGCGATAAGGGCCGAATGATCCGCCGACATCGGGGCCTTCGTCCCAATCGAGGCCGAGCCATTTGAGATCGTCGATGAGCTGATCTTCGAAGCGCGCTTCGCTGCGGTCTACGTCGGTGTCTTCGATGCGAAGCACCATGGTTCCACTACTTTGTCGCGCAAAAAGCCAATTGAAAAGAGCGGTGCGGGCATTGCCTACGTGAAGATGCCCGGTGGGGGACGGCGCGAAACGCACACGGACGGGAGCGCTTGAGTTCACACGAGAATGTTAGCAGGGCAGGGCTTTGCACGGGCGAGGACGCCCGTGCCCCCATGTTCATATCCACACGGCAGATGCTGACGCAGCCGGTTCACCACGCCGTCGCGCTGATAATCATTCATCTCCTGCTTCAGTTCCTCGAGCGCAAAGTGGATCACATCGTGATGGTGAATTTCTTCAGGCGCAACATCATTGCTGAGCTGAAGCCAGATTCCGTGGAGCAGATCAATTTCCTTGGGCGTGAGGTGTGGTGCGTGTGGACCGAGATAGAAAATGTGCTCGCTGCCCCCGGGCGAGTAAATCACCAACGTGAGTTGCGGCTTGGGGTCTGCTAACCGCTCCCAGGCAAGGCCGGCAACTCGCGCTTCCTCGGTGACCGGCCGGTTCGGGGAGACTCCGAGCACCACTACCGCAGACTGCAGGCTTTGTGCTGAGCGCAGGATCGCATCCCATTTCTCAGTTGCTCCGGCTACTGCCAAGTGAATCGTCTTGCCTTTCTTTTCGGCCAAGGCAAGCGC
>QHZV01000239.1 GCA_003224785.1 Acidobacteriota bacterium | reverse complement strand
CGCGCTTGCGGTCATCTCGGTGGATGAACCCAATACCATCGTCGCCGCCCGCAATGGCCCACCCGCGGTTATTGGCCTTGGCAAAGATGAGTATTTCGTCGCCTCTGACGTGCCCGCAATTCTGTATCACACGCGCGACTTGTTTTTTCTTGGCGATGGCGACCTAGCAGTAATCACTCCGGAGGGAGTTCGCCTCACAGACTTCAACGGACAACCGATCGTCCGTCAGGTTCAGCACGTGACCTGGGACCCGATCATGGCTGAAAAGGGCGGCTTCAAGCATTTCATGCTCAAAGAAATTTATGAGCAGCCGCGCTCGGTCCGCGACACAACTTTGGGAAGAATCTCGCAAGAAACGGGCCACGTGTTTCTCGACGAGATGGAGATCACTGAAGCCGAATTCAAATCGGCAAAAAAGATCAACATCGCCGCTTGTGGCACTAGCTGGCATGCCGCCCAAGCGGGAAAATTCATGATCGAGCGCATGGCGCGGAT
>QHZV01000238.1:4852-6741 GCA_003224785.1 Acidobacteriota bacterium | reverse complement strand
GAAAGCTTTCACTGCACAACTGACTGCGCTTTACCTCTTCGCGCTTTACCTTGGGCAGGTACGCGGAAGTATCACGCCTGAGCAGGCGAAAGACGCAGTCCAGGAACTAACGCGCATTCCAGGCAAACTCGAGCACTTACTCACGCATGAAGAGGACTGCGAGGATTTGGCGAAACAGTACGTCCGCTCACAGGATTTTCTGTTCCTGGGGAGAGGCATTCACTATCCCATAGCTCTTGAAGGCGCACTAAAGCTGAAAGAAATCTCGTACATTCACGCCGAGGGCTATCCCGCCGGCGAAATGAAGCACGGACCGAACGCCTTGATTGATGAAAATCTACCAGTTGTGATCATCGCGACTCGCGATCCAAAGGATGCGCTTTCCATGGTCCGTTACGAGAAGACTTGTTCGAACCTAAAAGAAGTGAAAGCGCGTTCAGGACAAGTGATTGCCCTCGCGACCGAAGGCGACGAAGAGATCAAAGAAGCCGCAGATCACGTTATTTACCTGCCGCCAGCTCCAGAGGAGTTGCTGCCGATTCTTGAAATCGTGCCGTTGCAACTGCTGGCGTATCACATCGCTGTACGGCGCGGCTGCGACGTGGACCAGCCGAGAAATTTGGCCAAATCGGTGACCGTAGAGTAGCGGAGCGGAATGACAGTCTAATATTCCGCCACCTCGACATCGGTTCGGCGGAAATCGTCCCCCTTGAATAGCAGCGGCTCGCCCTTGTCCTTTGCCAGTGCGTAAGCGAAACAATCCCCAAAGTTCAACCCTGCTCGGTGGCGGCCTCTGCCGAAGGTCGAATAAGCCTCCCGCGCCGAGCGCGCCTGCTCGGGAGTGACAGGCTCAACAATTATTCGCGCGTCCCGAATTAGATCTTCCAAACGTCGACTGAAAATTGGGTCGGCGCGGCTGTCAACGACGATAGCTGCCTCAACATAATTCGCGGCTGAAATGTGGCGAAACGGCGCCTGCGCGAGAGCGTCCGCGAAAGCCTGCGCCTGCTTTTCTCCAGCCAGAATCGCGACAATCACGGAACTGTCCACGATCATTTTGGCAATCCTCGTTCGTCGTAAAGGAGTTCGCCGTGGTCCGGCAAAGGCTTCCCTTTCAGGCGAGCGGCACTTTCTCTGCTGATTTTCATTATTCGCTCAACCATTCCTTTGCTCTTCACTCGGTCGAGCCGTTCACGCACGGCCTCAGTGACGGCTGCCGTCATACTCTCGCCCGTCAGGGCCGCCAGCTCTCGCGCCAGTCGGTAGGTCTCTTCTTTTTTGATATTTAGGCTCATGGTAGCAATCCACCATTCCAAGGTAGAATTCTACCACACTGGATATGTAGCGCCTGATGGCGTCCCAAAGCAAATCATTATCATCGAATCAGACGATGGCTTTCCAAACGCTCACTGCACGGCTACTTGCGTCCAGGCCGCTTACGTCCTTCACCAAGCATCTCGAATTTGAAATGCAAGGTATCCCGCGCTTAGGTTTTGTTCCCGGGCAATGGCTTTCCCTCAAACATACGAAATCCGATGGCGAGGAAATTACGCGGGCCTACTCGATCGCCTCTCCTCCAGCGGAAAATGGCCACTTTGCCTTGTGCCTCAATCGCGTGCAGGACGGCTTCATGTCGAATTTTCTCTGCGACATGAACCAGGGCGACGAGATTTCTTGCCAAGGGCCATTTGGCGATTTCATTCTTCGCCCACCGATGCGCGACACCATCTTCATCGCAACCGGTACCGGCGTCGCTCCCTTCCGTTCCATGTTGCACTGGCTGTTGGCAGATCCATCTCGGCACGAGAACAAGGAGCTGTGGCTGCTCTTCGGCAGCCGCACTGAGCGGGACATTTACTACCATCGGGAGTTCCTGGAATTGGCCAGTG
>QHZV01000238.1:0-4655 GCA_003224785.1 Acidobacteriota bacterium | reverse complement strand
GAGTTGCTTTCAAGCTTCGCAATTGCAGTAGAGTCAACGGGAGTAAAGCAACGCCGGTTCCCCACGCCGCGAACGCCGCATGCACCATCCATTTGGGCGCAGCGCCGATCCTCCTAAGCAGAAATGGCATAAAGTTCCAGGTTGTGATGTGTTGATAGTCCCACTGGTCGTACGCCATTGAGTCTGTGTTCAGGCCCCACGCATCCATCTTGCCTAGCGCAAATGCTGCGATATTTTTTAAGCGAAGCCAAATAATCCATTGCGGGTGACCGAAGTCGTCGGCCTGGTAGATTTCAAGAGACATCCAGAACAGCAGCGAGGCAATTTGGATCACAAGACTCGCGAACACAATCGCCATCGCCGTATGCCATAGAATTTTCCCGAACTCCTCACGATATCTGAACAAGAGCGGCACAGAAATAAACGCTGCCAATTCCACTACGGTTGAGACGTAGCGATCGCCCCAGGCAAAGTTGCCGCTCCACACTGTGTATCTCGCATAGAGGCAAACACACGCCAGCACCAGAAAGAATGTTGCGATCATGTACGCTCTCACCTGGGGGCTGAACCGTTTCCATCCGGCCGCAGCAATTACGATTGTCAGGATGATGAGCGGATCAAATAAAAAAATAGACTTCTCCGGGGAAAACAATGCCCCCAGAAATCCAACATGAAAGGGCGTCTCCCATGGATGATTGGCGGGCAAAGTTGGATCCAGCAGGCGGTGCTCGCGGGCGAAGTAGTGGACGTACGTGTCCGTCCACGACCCAAAACGATAAAACTGATACAACCGGTCCATCAGAAAGAAAAATGTATAAATGGGCAGCGCAGTTTTTGTGTAAGCAACAAATCCTTTCCAGTGTGCTTGTTTGCTTGCGTTCTCGAACCAGAGTGTCAGCAGAAGAAAAATTCCCACTGCAATCAGATCCAGCCCGGTCGTAAGCCGGATTAAGAGATTGAACCCAAGTGCGATTGAGCCCATCAAAAGCACCCGCGTGCTTCGCGTTCTTAGCCACTCGTATTGAAATGAGAACCCAGTGATAGTCAGCAGAAAGATAAAGTTGTTCTCCATCATGTTCTGGGTGTAGTGAAGGTGAGTCGTGCAGAACAGCAGCGCCAGAACTCCTGCGACGGATTCACGCACGCTGAATTCGAGTAAGCGGAGGAAACCAAAACAAACCAGCGCTGTAAAAACGCTAATGACTGTATTCATGGTGTAAGCAACGAAAATATTGCGAACAGTGGGATCGGTTCCGCGGTAATCCGCGAAGACCGGCAGCCTTTCGACGTAGGTGCCAACAATATCAGCCGGAAGCAACAGTATCGGCTGACCGATTCCATACCAGTCATAGAGTTTTCCGCCACGTCCGTGCACTCCAAATTCGGGATATTCGTCGGGGAAAACCGCAGGCTCTGATGTCCAGAATGAATGCGCGGTTTGCAACCGATGCGCCGTGTCGGCGGATCCGAGTTCGCCCGACTGGACCACAATGGCCAGAAATGCAGCGATCAAACCGAGAAGGAATTTAGGATTACTAAAACGCGCGCGCAGACGATTGCCCATCGTGAAGAATGATAGTTTACGATGACTCGGCTGTGCCGGTTAGCGCCTGGACCAATTATTCCGCATGACTTCGAAATCAAAGGCTTTCGTCGAGATAGTCCGATGCCCCTGGGCCAAGAACGAGCTCTCGATCCGATATCACGACATGGAGTGGGGAGTACCGCAACATGACGATCGCGTGTTGTTCGAATTCCTGGTGCTCGAAGGCGCACAGGCCGGCCTGAGTTGGGACACGATCCTGCGAAAGCGCGAAAATTATCGGGCCGCGTTCGACAACTTTGATCCAAAGGCAATTTCACGTTACGGTCAGCGGAAGATGGAGTCGCTTATGCGCGACGAAGGCATCGTCCGCAACCGCCTGAAGATTTTGTCCGCGGTGAAGAATGCGAAGGCATTCCTGGCCGTCCAGAAAGAGTTCGGATCATTCGAGCAGTACATCTGGCAATTTGTCCGCGGAAAGCCGCGCGTTAATAGGCTGCAAGAACTGAGTCAAATTGCAAGCCGCACCAGGGAATCCGATGCAATGAGCAAAGAGCTGAAAAAACGTGGATTCACTTTCGTCGGTTCCACTATCTGCTACGCATTTATGCAGGCGGTCGGGATGGTGAACGATCACTTGGTGACTTGCTTCCGATACCGCCAGGTCTGACCCTGTTCGCCGCGGTCATTGAATGATTTTCTGCAGGTCTCTCCATCTGACAAGAATGATGTAGTTATGTCCGATAGCTTTTTGAACTCCGTATATTGACAATCGTCGCTTCATGACACTCCTTGTCTGAGAAAGTGTACCCGCAAATCGTGCAGGCGCCGTCTATCTGCAAACTGCCGTGGTTTCGACTAAAGTCCGGTGCCCAGCCTTCCGATTACATAACTGTAGATTTCTGCGCGAGAGAACTAGCCATGAAAAGCGTGCGCGCCCTCATTATTGACGATTCGTCGGTCATGAGAAAGATCGTGGAACGGGCACTGCGTCAGGCTGGAGTCGAGCTTTCAGAATTGCGGGAAGCCAGCAATGGAGCCGAAGCTCTGGCCTGGTTAGGGCAATCCGGAGTGGATCTGATCCTATGCGATATCAACATGCCAGTCATGGATGGATTGGAGTTCGTGAAAAGACTCAAGGATGTGGATAACGCGAAAGGCGTGCCGGTGGTAATGATCACGACTGAGGGCAGCGAATCGCACGTGGTGCAGGCTCTTTCGATGGGCGCAAAAGGCTACATCCGCAAACCGTTTACTCCTGACCAGGTCAAGGAGCACGTTTTGCCACTGCTGCAAGGTTGACCGCCAATGACACGAGTACCAGCCATAGTGCCTGCAGTTTGCGACCAGGAAACACTGCACTTCCTCCTCGATGTCGCCAGCAAAGAAGTTTTCCGCATGATGGTCGGTTGCGAGTTGCAGCCTGCCGCTGAGGCGCACTGCAAAGCCGCCGAGTTTACAGCGATGGTGGGGCTGGCGGGTGAGTTGTGCGGAGTCTTGAGCGTGCGCTGCAGCCAGAGTTCAGCCAGTCAGGTTGCTGCGTTGATGCTGGATCTTCCTCCGGAGACGGCCGCCGAACATGCATGGGATGCATTGGGCGAGCTAGCCAACATGATCGCTGGGAATTTCAAGAACAAACTGAACGGCGCATCGGATAGGTGCATGCTCTCCATTCCGACCGTGATCACCGGCGCCGATTATACTTTTCGCTCTCTGGACGTCGCGAGTCCGCCATGGAACTGCTGGTCACGCTGGCCAATATTGCCCGCCGCTATGGAATCGTCTCTCTGGATGCAGAACTTGGGACGATCCAGGACCCATTCATGAAAAAAGTGCTCATGCTTGCGGTGGATGGCACCGAACCGCAGGAGCTTCGCAAAATCGTGGAACTCGAATTGGACAATCAAAGCGAACGGGAAGAGCGCCTGCCGCAGGTTTTCGAGTCCGCCGGCAGATTTTCACCGACTGTCGGCATTATCGGCGCCGTGCTCGGGCTGATTCAAGTTATGCAACACCTCGACAAAATTGATGAGGTCGGCCGCGGAATTGCCGTCGCGTTCGTGGCCACCATTTATGGCGTGGGAGCTGCGAACCTATTGTTTTTGCCGGCAGCCGGAAAGCTGCGGATCCGACTTCGCGAAGAGCAGGTGCAGCGGGAAATGGTGCTGGAAGGCGTGATTTCAATTCTGGAAGGAATGAATCCACGCATGCTGCGGACTTCGCTACGCAGCTTTCTCGGCGAGTCGGAAGTCGAGCACGAACGTGCACAGAGCGCTAAGGCGGCAGGCGCATGAGACGTAAGCGAAGGCACGAACGCCGCCCTCCCCATGATCGCTGGCTCGTCTCCTATGCCGATTTCATCACGCTGCTATTCGCATTCTTTGTTGTAATGTATTCGGCGGCCCAACTCGATAAAAGACGTGCCGGTCAGTTGGCTACGGCAATTCAAACTGCTTTTCTGCAGCATGGGTCGTTGCCTGACAAACCTTCGGACGTTGGCGGGTTATCCGAGAGTGGAACTGCGTCAAACCTGTCAGTCGGCGAGACCGACGAGTTCAAGCTGCTGAAAGGCCAAATTGAAAGCGCCCTCGCAGGAGAAATTTCCGCGGGAGACGTCGCAGTACAGGAGTCTGGCGAAGGGCTGGTTGTAAGCCTCCGCGAGATCGGTTTTTTTGATAGCGGCTCAGATGAAATCAAAGCCAGTTCAGCCGGTGCCTTTACCCGTCTGGCAGATATACTTCGGCAAACGGACCGCGAAATCCGGATCGAGGGTCACACTGATAATGTGGCGATCCACAATGCACGATTTTCATCCAACTGGGACCTTTCCGCGGCTCGCGCGACTGCCACGGTGCGGCTGCTCATTCAAAGCTATTCGCTGAGGCCGCAACTGCTCGGCGCGTCCGGCTACGCAGAGTATCGTCCAGTGGCAAGTAACGACAGTCCGGCCGGACGAGCTGCTAACCGGCGAGTGGATATTGTGGTTCCGAGAAAGCACTAGGGCTAAAATGGAACTCACAGGCCAACCGCCTGTGTCACACAAGCCGTGCCACACAAGCCCGAGCGCAAACTCGAAACTACCGGCCTGATTGTCATCGCCATCCTCATTCTC
>QHZV01000237.1:9261-10976 GCA_003224785.1 Acidobacteriota bacterium | reverse complement strand
GTGATCTTCGATGGTGTGCTGTTGGACTTCGGGGTGCTTCCAGCAACTTGTTTTCGAAAATCTAAATATTGCTTAGCTCGCCCCTGCAAGTCTGCTGTAATTTGTTCGGGACTGGCTGCAGTCGAGCTTTGGCCCAGCACAGTTCCGGCGAGCAAAAGTTCGAGCATCCCAAGAACGACGATTCGTGGAAGTTTCAGGCGCGAACTTCTAATTCGCATCTGACACCGCCTTTACCGCCTCCTTAGCAACGTCCCGAGCCGTATCCTCAACCACGTCTTTCGCAATCGCCTCTGCGGCTTTTTGAATTGTCCGCCCGTTTGCGCCGCTCTCGGCCTTCTTGCTGATCGCCTTTGCGATCTTTTTTACTACCGGAGTGACACTTATACTTTTCGTCACAGACTTGGCAATTCGTTTTGCGGCCTTGCGCGGGCGCAACGTCTTCTGCTTTACTTCCTGCTTGTCCGCTTCTTCCTTAAGTTCATCAGAAGCGGATGCCGCCCAATCCTCTTCGAATGTGCGCACCAAGTCCTTAACTGCGCCCGCATCCCGGAAAATTACTCCGATCTCGCGTCGCGAGTCGAGTTCGACTTGCCGCAGGCTTTGACTACCAATGAATGCGTCTTTGCGGTCGCGAATCATTGTCCGCGTATGCAGACGCAACCGCTTTAATTCGAAAGCCTGAAGACGCTTCTCCGCCACACTGCCGATGAAACGTAGTTTCACTCCGGCATCCTGCCGCTCCCCTAGCAGGCGCAGCATCGCGCGATCGCTGACTTGCGGGTCGTAAATGAGTAGTTCCTTCTTTGCACCTTTGATGAACCGAGCCAGTTGAGTCCTGGCATTTACTGGACTCACCAGGAACCTGTTGCTTCCAGCGCTATATACCTGCCGTTTTGTGTCTGCTTCGAAGAGTTTGACAGCCTCGGCAACCAGTGTGGTATTTCGCGTAATCAGGCCAAAGCTTCGGCTGCGGTCAATGTCGAGATAAGTAAAATTGAACGCCAGCAGGTAAAGCTCTTTCCTGTCCACCACAATCAGCTTGCCGTGATATCTCACCAAGTCACCCGCGGTTCGCGCGACGGTGATTCCATCGGCTAAGAGACGCTTTTCGAGTTTCCGCAAATTTTCTTCGCCGCCGCGATTGGTAAATGCAATCAGCGCGTGAACAAACACTCCTCGCTCGACCGCGTCTGCCAGCGCCCGCTCGATCTCCGGGCGATCAAAGCGAAAAATCAGTACCTCAATGCTTTTCTTCGCCTTTCGAATGCCCTTGACCAGACGATCCAGACCGTCTCCAGGCTGAATGAGCAGCTTCACTTATGACCTACCCCCCGGCGTCTTAGATGCCTTGGCGTCGGCTCGCGGGGCCCAAGAACCTGATCAGGAAACCTGTATCAACGAAATGTTGGTACAACCTCAGCGTCGGGATATGCAACTTTTGACAGGTTCCTCGTCAGTTCACAGTTTGTACGCTAGTTCAGAGGCAGGAGATTTGGATGATCCGTCCGCGTACGCTTGCCTTGCCGGTCACGGTATTACTGCTGTCAATCCAATTTAGCCTGGGACAAGATCGTGGCATTGCGACTACGCCGATCTTGTGGACGGATCCCGGCGACATTCGATCGCGCGATCTATTTTGGGGATCCGGCGGGGAAGATCACCAACCGGCTCTTCCCGTCGAATTCCTGTCCGAGGATCTAAAGGGAACCAGCCCA
>QHZV01000237.1:0-9138 GCA_003224785.1 Acidobacteriota bacterium | reverse complement strand
CCGATCTGCGGATCAAGGGCATGCCTGCGAGCCTCCACCGAGGACGAAATCTTGCCGGTCGCGGCGGAGATGTTCCTAATGTTCGATTGCAACGCCATCCGTCCCATTACAAGCACGGCGGAAACTGGAACTGGCGTCATAACCCGTTCTATGGCACGCGTGAATTTAACGGATTGCGCGTCATGATGGGCCTGATTGCAAACTGGGACCTGAAAGATGAAAACAATGCCATCCTGGAAAACGAACAACCAGGCAGTCCAAAACTTTATGAGGTCAGCGACGTCGGCACTTCCATGGGAACGCCCGGGAAGAGTTATAACGATCGAGTTTCGAAAGGGAACCTGGCTGTATATCGCCGGACTCGCCTCATTTCGCACGTGCACGATGACTACATTGATTTGAACTTTCCCAAGCGCCCGGCGCTTAATGAACTGTTCGAATTTGAATGGGGGTTTTTCTTTCACCAGCTCAGCATTCGCTGGGTCGGCAAACACATTCCTCGCAGAGATGCCAAATGGATTGCATCGCTGCTGTCACAGCTGACTCCCAAGCAGATCGGAGACGCATTTCGAGCGGCTGGCTATTCCCCAGATGACGTTGAAGCTTACTCGCAGGCCGTACTCGAAAGAATTGGAGAGCTGAGCCGGTTATGAGGCACGGGTCAATTCAGGTTCTTCACGGAACTGAAGATTGTGCAGCTCCGCATATAGGCCATTCAGCCTCATGAGATCCTCGTGTTTCCCGCGCTCCACAATTTCACCATC
Organism: Acidobacteriota bacterium; assembly: GCA_003224785.1. Taxonomy (GTDB): domain Bacteria; phylum Acidobacteriota; class Terriglobia; order Terriglobales; family Acidobacteriaceae; genus Gp1-AA145. The sequence goes on along the minus strand of QHZV01000237.1, from coordinate 8,374 downwards.
CTTGATGACGAAGATTACGTCTGCTTTCTGAATGGTTGAGAGGCGGTGTGCGATGACCACCACCGTCTTGCCGGACATCAGCCGATCCATAGCTTCAAACACAAGTTGTTCGGAAGCCGAGTCGAGGCCGGATGTCGGCTCGTCAAGGATCAGAATCGGTGTGTTTCGAATGACCGCTCGGGCGATGGCGATGCGCTGCCGCTGTCCACCGGAAAGCGTCATTCCGCGTTCACCAAGAATGGTGTCGAGCCCGTTCGGAAGTTTCTCAATGAATTCCATCGCATTTGCCAGTTCCGCCGCTTTGATGATCTCGCCGCGCGTGCAATTCGGTTTCCCGTAAGCGATGTTCTGCCAGACGGGAGCGTGGAACAGGACCGTCTCTTGCAATACGAAACTCATCTGATTGCGCAATGATTTCTGCTGCAATGTTTTGACATCGATTCCATCCACCGTAATCACACCGCCGTTCGGATCGTAGAAGCGTGGAATCAGGCCAATAATGCTGCTCTTACCGGCGCCCGTAGGCCCCACCAGCGCTGATACCTGCCCGGCCTTGATCTGCAGGCGGACATTTTTCAAGACCGGCGCCTCATGGTCATATGAGAATGAAACATCTTTGAATTCGATATTTCCCTCTAGGCGTGGAGCACGCCGCGCTCGTACGTGTCCGTCATCTTTGAGATTTCCTGCATCGGCTTGTACATTTTTCCGAGGTACAGGATAAAGACGACCAACCCTCCTGCCGAAAGCGCTCCAGCCAACACCAACTTTGCACCAAACCAGAGCACCAGCCCGGTTCCCACTGCGACCACAATGCCCACCAGCGGCGTAAGCTTTGCCTTCAGACTTCGCGCACGCAGCGAAATCTCAACTGCTTCAAGGCTCTCTTTTTCGAGGCGATGAACTTCGTAGTCCTCACGCGCAAAGGCCTTCACCACTCGAATTGACGAGAGCACCTCCTCAACCACAGAGGTAATTTCTCCTTCTTTCTTTCGCACTTCCCGCGATGCCTTCTTGATTCTTCGGGTGTAGCTGTAAACCAGGGCGAACAGGATTGGCACCACCGAGAGCGCAATCAGCGTGAACTTCCAATTCAGGTAGAACATCACCCCAATCATGCCGACCAATGTCATGGCATTGATGAGCACGCCGAGCAACCCGTTCATGATGAAACTTTGAATTGCCTCGATGTCATCGGTTACTCGGCTAATCAGATCGCCCGTGCGCTTCTGATCGTGGAACGCTAGCGATAGCTTCTGCACGTGCGCGTAGATACTCAGGCGCAAATCGTAGCTGACCCACTGGCTCACGCTCGTGGTCAGATACTTCTCTCCATAGGTGCAAATGGCATCGAGCACCGAAATGGCGAGTACTGCTGCGCAGGCGAACTCCAGCACCGCCATCTTGTCGGTGCCCACCATTCGATGAATCAGGCGCATCGCCCAGCCGTGCGTTTCGCGCGAGCGGAGTACGTCATCAAGCACCACTTTGAGCGGCCAGGGCTGCAGCAGGTTGGCGACACTCTCCCCGGCAATGGCGATGAACCCGAGGGTGAGCGCACCCCAATGCGGCTGCAAGAGCGAACGGATACTGAGGCGCCTCGTGTACCTTTCCGGTGCAGGTGCGTTTTCGAATGTTGTTTTCACGGATGCTTGAGATTCGATGGATGGAGCTATTTAGGAGTTGCCACAGATGGAAGCCGGAGCGCAATTGTCGACTACAAAAAAGGGCAGCGAATGTCGCTGCCCTTTAAACGTATTGAATGTGAGCCTATTTTGAGTACACGAGATGTCCACGCCGGTTTTGCTGCCAGCAGGACTCATTCGACTCGGTGCAGAACGGCTTCTCTTTGCCGTAACTGATTGTCTTAATGCGATCGGCACTTATTCCCGCTCCAACCAACGCATTCTTGACCGCGCTGGCACGGTTATCGCCGAGCGCCAGATTGTACTCAGTTGAGCCGCGCTCGTCGCAGTGTCCTTCGATCGTGAAATTCACGCTCGAATGCTGCTGCAGGAACGCAACATCTGCCTGTATGGCAGGCTGCTCACTGGCACGCACGTCCGACTTGTCGTAGTCGAAGTAGATGTCCTTGACGCTTTGCGCGAACATCTGCTCGTCAGTCATTGAAGACTGAGTTGGAGGCGGCGGAGGTGGCGGCGGAGCATTGACGGTAACTCGTGCTGTCGCGGTCTGGCTTCCGCCTGCTCCCTTGGCCGTCAAGGTGTAAGTCGTGGACTCGGTGGGGGTCACCTGTTGGGTGGCATTCGGCTGCACCGCTCCTATCCCGTCAATGCTGACGTCGGTGGCATTGGTGGTCTGCCAGGTCAGCGTGGACGACTGCCCTTTATCAATCGTCTCCGGGTTCGCAGTCAACGTGGCAGTTGGCTGCGCTGGTGGTGGCGGCGGTGGCGGCGGCGGTGGCGGCTGTTTCTTGTGGCACGCGCCCAGGAACAGAATCGCGCCCAACGCGGATACGAGAGCGATCCATCTGATATTCGATTGCTTCATTTTCTCTCCCTTAAAAAGGTGCTAGCTGCTAGCTATTAGCTTTCTGCAAACGGAAACCGGACCGGCATTAATAACGACAATAACGCACTCGGTTGCTGAGAATCTAGGAGCTAGTAGCTAAAAGCTAAATATCAAACTCGGGTGTCGGGCACAAGCAAAAATCTACTTCCAACTCCAATCCGGCTCAGAGTTGTTACCTGATGTTGTCAGCTGTTTTTGGTTGCTGCCGTCCGCCAGCATAGTCCAAATCTGCAATGACCCGGAGCGGTTCGACTGAAATACAATGTGCCGCCCATCGGGAGCCCACGACGGAAAATCGTTTCTGCCGCCATCGTGCGTCAACTGGACCCACTGCTTACTCGCGACATCCATGATGTAGATGTCTTGCGCTCCGGGTGCTCCGGGCCCATAGTGGCGTATCCACGAGAACACAAGAAACTGTCCGTTAGGCGACCACGACGGAGAAACCGCATACCCCTGATCGGTAAACTGCTGCACGTTGGTTCCGTCTGAACCCATGGTGTAAATCTGGGGCAAGCCGCTCCGGCCGCTCACCCAGGCAATTTCCGATCCCGTTTTGCGGTTCCATACAGGAGAGACGTCTGGTCCTCTCGAGTTCGTAATTCGGTGCAGGTTCGCGCCGGATTGGTCAACGACGTAGATTTCGGGGTCGCCCGATCGAGAAGATGAAAATGCCAGCTTCGATCCATCCGGCGCCCACGCTGGCGAAAGATTCGTGCCGCCGTAACGTGGAAATGAAATCAGCCGGTTCAGGTCTAGTGAGAACATGCGAATTTCCCACGCCGACCCGTTAAACGAACTGAACGCCAGCCGTGCGCCGTCGGGCGAAACATGGGGAGAAAGCGAAATGCTCCCGATTGTGGTGAGGGTATGTTCGTTGGCGCCGTCGTAATCCATCGCCCAAATTTCTTTATGTCCGCCACGTGAGCTCACGTAGTAAATCTGTGTCTCGGCGATGCCATTAATGCCGCCGCCTAGCCTGAAGATAATTTCATCAGCAAATTTATGCGCGATCATCCGTGCGCCTTGCGCCGTCGCGGCATCCGTGTACTGTTTGCCCAGGACCTGCGGAGAGGCAGTGTTCTTTACGTCGTAAAGCCAGCCCTGAACTGCCACGTTATTCGCACCCGCACCGAGATTGCCGAATACCAGCATGGCGGCGCTTGGCGGCTGTGCGCTCCAGGCATCGAATTTCACGTCTACTGGTGCGCCGATTTGACCGAGCGGATAGAAGCTCTTTGACACCATCTCGAAGATGCCCGCGTTGCTCAGGTCATTCCAGAGTGTGTCGTTGAACGTCTTGAGCAGTTCTGGGTTGCGCGGGTCCTGATTGGAAGCCTTGAATTCGGGGACGGCGATCCGGATCTTCTCGACGCCAAGTCCGGTTCCAGTTTTGATCCAGTCCTGGGCGAAGGTGGTGGAGAACAGAGCCAATAGAAGAAATGCTTTAACGAGAATGTTTCCTAGTAATTTTTGCATCGTCATATTCTTCAAAGCTAAAAGCTAAGAGCTAAAAACCAAGAACTATTTTTTGTTGTAGTCAAACCAAAACTCCACGGAAACTTTGCTGCCGTTGTAATCCCCGGGGAGCGGCCCAAACGTATCGATCCGCTGCAGCGCTCTGATCGCCGACATATCTAACGACGGCACCCCACTCGACTGAACGTCACATAAACCCGGTTCGCATTCTGAATTCGAGGATCAACTTCATACTTCAACCAGTTTTCTGAAACTTTCTGGTTGACCACGCGCACATACCAGGCATAACGAGAGCCGAAATCCCCCCCGCCTCCAGTGAACCCAAAGCCTCCCTTGGCCGCGCCGCTATTAAACATTGCGTAGGGACCACTGACCGGTCCCCCTTCGCCAAAGGGAACAACATTATTCGCCTCTTCAACCGGCTGTGGCTTGCGCTGTGTGGCAGTCGGCTGCGGCACCGGTTTTGGCTTTACCTTTGCATTCTTCTCCGGGATGGGAATCGCTTCTTTCTCTTCCACCACCGGCTTGGGTTGCGACTTCGTAACTCCCTTCGACTCGGTCGCCAGGACGTTCTGCGTTTGCGTTGGATTCGCGGGCAGCGGCACATTGCTTACCAGCGTCACGCCCATCGCGCTGCCACCGCCGCCAGCGCCCCAGTTCGATCCACGACCGCTGTGCGCAAACCATGCGTACCCGATAATCGCCACCGTAACACCGATGTGCAGCATGGCCGACCGCCCCAGGTTGCGTCCCCAGCGGTCGTGCTCAAAAAAGATTTCAGTGTTGAGCATGGGACTCTAGCGGCTGCGTCACGATACTCACATTCGTAATTCCCGAGCTCTTCACCGCATCCATCACCGTTGCGAACGCGCCGAACGGCACGTCTTCATCTGCGCGCAGAAAAATGGACTGGTGCTGAGGATCGCGAACCTTTTGCCGCAGTTTGGCGCCGATCTCGTTAATATTAACGGGATCGTTACCCAGAAACACTTCCTGCTTTTTGTTAATGCTGATCACCAGGCGCTCTTCGGTGATCTCTTTGACTGTGCGGGTTTTGGGTACGGCGACTTCAATGCCTGACTGTAGCACCGGCGCGGTCACCATAAAGATGATGAGCAGAACCAAAACCACATCTACCAGCGGAGTGATATTGATATCGGCGAGCGCAATCTGCGTGCGGCCGTTCGCCGCAGTGAAGGCCATTAGCGCCGCACCTCTTCTACGACGCGAGCAGCTGTGGGCTGGCGCTCAACCGCATTGGCCATCTCGAGCGAGAAGTCATCACACCGGGCCGCAAAATCACGAATAGATCCACCAATCAGATTGTAGGCAATGACTGCCGGAATTGCGGCGGCCAATCCTGCGGCGGTCGTAATGAGTGCTTCAGAAATTCCCGGAGCGACGGCGCGCAACGTTGCGGCCCCGCTTGTGCCGAGGCCATGGAATGCATCAATGATTCCCCATACCGTGCCAAACAATCCCACGAACGGTGTAACCGCGCCCGTGATCGCCAGCCATGGAAGATTGCGCTCGAAGCGTGTCATCTCCTCGGAGGCCGCAATCTGCATGGCCCGCTGCACAGCGAGAGGATTCCGCAATCCGCCTGAGGAACCAACCTGCCGTTCAAACTCGCGAAATCCTGACTGGAAGACGCCCACGATGGGGCTGGGTCGAAACTGATCGGAGACGGTAGCGACATCCTGCAAGCGTTGGGCCCGCCGGAATGCCCGCAAGAAGCGTCCACTCTGCACGCGCGCTCGCTTCACCAGGGCCCATTTGGAAAGAATGATGGCCCAGGACACCAGGCTGAAGGCTAGAAGGCCAAGCAAAACAGCTTGCGCGACTAATCCCGTTTCGCGGACGAGATCAATAATTTCGCCGCCAATAAAAAGAGCAGGAAGGATGCTTAATTGCATTGTTTATTAGGGAAGCGCCAGTACTCGATTATAGAGCAATCCCGTATGCCTCCTAGCGCACGTATTCAATCTGTAACTGTGGAAAGTGCAAGCCCTCGCGTGGCCCGGCCCACGCATCTCAAAGACGGTCAGTAAGGCGACCAATCCGGGAACTCAGACGGGAGTTCCTTCCAGGAGGATGTATGCCGCACTACGGATTGTTGCGCGACTACGAATTCAACGACATCGCTGCCGGCGAAGATATTCGCGGCGCAAAGGTTTATGGCCGAAACGACGAAAAGCTCGGCACGATTGAGGACGTAATCTTCGAACATGCAACCGGGGACATTCAATACATCGTGGTGGACACGGGGGGATGGTTCTCCAGCAAGAAGTTCCTGGTTCCAGCCTATCGCTTGCACACTTCTACACACGATGATGGCGCTTATTCAGTGAATTTGGACAAGGGACAGGTGGAAAGTCTGCCGCGATACGACGAATCAGACCTGAAGTCACAGAAGCGCTGGCAGAGCTACGAAAAGAGCTATTCCGACGCCTGGCACGCCGGGCCAGTGCAGCACCGTGAGGGATCGGACCATAATCTCACGCCGACTGCGGACGAAATGCCGGCCGAAGCTGGTTCAATTGGCAGCCAGCTTTCGGATGAGGAGAGAGCGAGGGTAAGCTCCCGAATTACTCCGCCGCTGGCGAATGACATGACCATTCAGCACAATGCTGTTGGCTTGGGGGATCGCTGGACAAATTTCGAGGAACGTCTCCGCCACCATCGCCGCCAGATCACTAAAGCCTGCACCGAATGTACGGTTGAGCCAGTTTCGGATCGACCGTCAGAAAATGCGGCGTAAAGCAGATGAGCGTCAAGTGTTTAGCAGCTTGGCGCTCGGCTTTACTTCTTGCTATTCAGGCGCCTGAAAACTGGTGCTCATGCACGCCCGGCAAACTCGCGGCGTTCCGTCGAGACTTTTACTTTTTCTCCCTCTTTGATGAAGAGGGGGACACGGATCTCAAGCCCGGTTTCGAGCTTGGCTGTCTTTGTCACGCTGCCGCTAGATGAGTCGCCCTTTACTCCCGGCTCGGTTTGCGCGATTTTCAGTTCGACGAAGATTGGCAAATCCAAGCCAATTGGATTTCCGTTGTACTTGCGAAGCTCAACAATGGCGCCTTCGACCAGAAAGTCCAACGCGTCCCCGACCATCGTTTCTGAAAGCGTCAGAGTTTCATAGCTTTCCTGATCCAAAAAGTGAGAGCCCTCGCCATCGCTGTAGAGATATGACGCCGGCACCGACTGCAGGTCGGGTTCCTTAAATTTGTCGTTAGCCTTAAAAGACTTCTCAAAAACCGCATTGGTCAGCAGGTTGCGCATTTTCAGACGCACAAGTGTCTGACCGCCGCGAGCAGTAGGCGTGTTCACGACCGCTTCCAGGCACAGGTAAGGCGTGTTTTCAAATTCGAAGAAAGACTTGCGCTTGATTTCAATTGCGTCGATGAGGGCGGCCATAGTTCCCTTGAAGAGGTATGTGCCTATGATAATGGACATCCGAGAAGAGGCCGTTGCGCAAAAATAGTACATTAAACGCATGAGCTTTGCGGCAACAGCCATTTACCATCGCACCCGCAAACCCAGGTGCCGGTGAAGCAGCCCCGCAAACGCACATCGAACTCACGGCCGTATCATCGTTCCAAACCGCGTTTCTCACGCGAACTTGCCATCGTCTATGAAGACGATGCGGTTGTGGTCGTGAATAAACCTGCCGGACTTCTGGCCGTGCCAGTTCCAGGCTCCGATTCGCCGTCCGCATTCTCTCTTCTGTTGCACGCATTGGAGCCTCGGAGAGAACGGGCGTTGGTTGTACATCGCATTGATCGCTTCGCGTCCGGAGTTCTTTTATTCGCTAAAACGATGCGCGATCGGAATGCACTTGTCCGGCAGTTTCTTGCGCATACTCCGGTGAGGCAGTACCTGGCAGTCATTCGCGGACACCTCAATCCGAAAGAAGGAACGCTGGTCCACTATTTTCGAAAAGAAGGCATGCATCAGATATTGAGCGTGGAAGCGGACGGTGAAGCGGCGCGGGCGGAACTCAGGTATTCGGTCGAACGCTCTCTTCGTGGAGCTTCGCTAGTGCGGATTGCGTTGGTTACCGGATTACAGAATCAGATCCGAGTGCAGCTTACGGCGCTCGGGAATCCAGTGGTCGGCGACCGCAAGTACAGCCCCGAAGAAGCCTCTGAGCGTCGAATTGCGCGTGTCGCCCTTCACGCGGCGCATTTGGAGTTCGTCCATCCGCGCTCGGGAGAGACCGTCTCCATCGATTGCGAGCCTCCCGCGGACTTTCGTTCACTTGTGCAAGGCCTATCACCGGCGCCACGTGGACGTCGCTGATCGTGACGACGAAGATCGTGAAACACGAATATGACGTCATCATTCTCGGCGGCGGTGCGGCGGG
>QHZV01000236.1 GCA_003224785.1 Acidobacteriota bacterium | reverse complement strand
ACGAAGTGCTGCGCGGCTTCGACCTGGGCCTGACGAACTTCTGGAAATTCGAGTGAGCCGCTTAGATAAGTCCAGGTGCCGCGGCAGTTGATGACTGTGTTGACACCGAGCCGGGTATAGACATTCTGACGAGGATCTTTGCCGATCGCTGTGGCGGCCTGTGTATAAAGATCGCGGGCTGCGATTTGGCTGAGCAGCGGAGCTGCGGCCGCGAGCTTCATAAACGAGCGGCGGCTTGAATTCAGACTGGGCATTCAACGCACCTCCTCGAATTATCAGCACCAAGAGTCAAGGTTTCAACGACCAGCGCTCCGCAGGATCAATCGTCATCTTTCGGCAGTTGCACCTTCGCGCGCACCGCCAAGATGTGGGCGTTTGCGCCCGGCTTGTTCTGGTTGTAGAAGCCGACCGTGCAGTTTTGGCGGAAGTAGTAGGCGTCGCCCGCTTTGGCGGGATGGCGGCCTTCGATCCCATCCATTCCGCCGCCCGCCACCATCTCGCCCTCTCCAGCTAGCACCAGGTATATCTCTTCCGCCGCCTCGTGATGATGAGGAGAGTTTGTTCCTCCCGGAGCAAAATCCATCAGGAAGAAATCAGCGACGACATATGCCTCATTAATTGCATCGCGCTTCGCAGTGCGTGGACCGATCAGCAGCTTGTAAAGAACCGAAGTGGGATGGCCCTCGACAGTTTGCTCCGTAAGCTCAGCGAGGTTGACTATCTTCGGGGTGGGCGACGGCGCAGCGATCGAGACAGTTGGTGGGATCTTGAAACCCATCACCAGGACTTGCACATCATCCTTTGAGTCGTTTGCAATTGAATGCTTCGTACCAGCAGCGAGGTAGGTGAAATCATTGGTTCGCATCGGGTAGGCCGCATCACCATAGCGCAAATCGGCGCTCCCCTTCAAAATGAAGTAGATTTCTTCTTCATGGTCGTAATGAACGGTCTGGCAATGACCGCCGCCATCGAGCGTAACCTCGGCGAACCTCGTCACGGTGTGCAGGGTATTCTCTGAGCCACCTGCATCGAAGATTGGCCGATAGTGGCAGGTCGTTGATGACAAATCGTTTTTGCGTTCGTTCAGGACCGGAACGTACCGATGCAACCACGTTGCTTCGACTTTCGAATGTTGAGCCAGGAGCGCAGACGCAATCGCGGTGCAGAAGGTACACGTCATCAGGCTGAGTCGTCTAGCGCTGAGCATAAAAGGTTCAAGATCTTCGCGAAGTTGGTATATCAATAAAAATACCTGACCGCAATCGAAATCTTTCGTTTTATTTGGTATTCTTTCGATTTCCAGGGCAGACTCGCGATTTGATCCTCGTACGAACCTGTGCGGCGTAGGTTGACCCGCGAAGACTTGGCGCGTGAGGGCGCACAAATGCTGTTGCAGTTTCTACCGATGAGATTGACTCGACTGCTGACGGGGGCGTTTGTTCTCAGCCACATCACTCTAAAACTGATCCATGCTCAAGCAAGCGGTGCGCCCAATGCTGCCACTGGCTGTCGCATCGAGGCTGTGAATTACAAAGGCTGGTCGGCGCAACAGATGTCGAACCGTTGGGTGCAACTGATTATCGTGCCACAGAATGGCGGCCGATTCATGCAAGTCACATTCGCAGGCCACGCTTTCCTGTTCGTCAACCCGAAATATGCAGGCAAGTACATGCCACCTGCACCCGACAAATGGTTCAACTATGGAGGCGACAAGCTCTGGCCTTTGCCGGAGGGCAACAATGACGAACAACATTGGGCAGGAGCTTCGGACGTGCTTGATGATGGTCCTTACGCATTTCGAAAGATTTCGGAAGGGCCCGAATGTGAGGTAGAACTCACCGGCCCGGCAGACGCGCAAACCGGAATTCAGTTTTCGCGAACGATTCGAATTGACTCCGATTCTGCTCGAATCCAGTTTCGCGCCACCATGAAAAACGTGACCGGCCACAGTATCGAGTGGTCCATGCAGTCAGTTACGCAATACGATGCGTCCGACTCAGGGTCTCAGCAAACTATCAATCACAAATTTTGGACCTTTACGCCGGCGAACCTTTCAAGCAGCTATCTGAATCGTTATCATGTCCGCTTCGGTCCAGCGGAAAACTCTACAGTGTCAGTAAGAGATGACGGCCTGTTCGCATTGCATTATGCGCATATGGCGGCGGAGTTGTGGCTTGATTCCGCTGCGGGCTGGCTCGCTGTAGTTGATGGGAGTACCGATTTCGCGATGGTCGAGCGCTTTCGCTATGAAGAACACAAGCCTTATCCGGGCAAGGCATCGGTCATCTTTTGGACGAACGGCCCTGAGTTGCACTTGAACAGTGAAGCGGAGGCAGTTCTGAGTGGCGGCGAAGAAGGACAACCTCCGTATTATCTCGAGGCCGAAATCAATTCACCTCTGTGCCGTCTGGGTCCTGGTGAGACTTGCGACATGCAAACCGAATGGTTCCCCGCTCGGGCTGGAGACGAATTTCATGGTGCCACCGAGGCTGGCATTCTTATCCATCCTCTTCGCGCGAATCTTACACAAGACCACCGCCTCAAGCTCTCAGGTTCTTTCGGTGTTTTCTATGCCGGACGTCTGATCGCGCACCTGTACGACGAGCACGGCACCCTTCTTGGGACTATCCCGATTATCAATGTAAATCCAACAGAAACTGTATCGCTCGGAATGGAACTGTCCCTCAATGCCAAACCCGCGCGCCTTTCGCTTCACCTCGAAACTAGCAATGGCGTTGATCGAGGTTCTCTGCAGGAAGTCCGAGTGAGCACGGTGGAGAATCGTTGACGTGAGATCTAGAGGCAGCATGTGCCTTGTTCTCGTGCTTACTTCCTTCTGCGTCTCTGGAACAACTGCCGCGCAAACTAAACCATCTTCCCTGACGGTTGTGCCCAACCTAAGTGATGCAGATTTACTGGCGCAGCCGGTCGGCGAAAACTGGACGTCCTACAACGGCGACTACACCGGACGTCGTTTTAGTAGTCTGGATCAAATCACCGCCGCCAAAGTCAACGAACTGCGTACTGCTTGGGTTTTTCATCCCGGTAATTCCCAAATGCTGGAAGCGACTCCTGTAGTCGTTCGCGGAATCATGTATGTCACTTCGTCCAACGATTGCTTTGCTCTTGATGCCCGAACCGGGCGCGTGTTGTGGCATTACCAACGCCCTGTGAGCTCCGGCCTCCTGGATGACGCGGCGGCACACAAAAGCCGCGGTGTCGCGGTATGGAGACAGTTCGTCTACATCGAAACGGATGACGCGCACCTGCTCTGTCTCGACGCTCGCTCCGGCGGCTTGCGCTGGGACGTGCAGTATGCAGACAAAACCAGGCATTACGGCGCCACCAGCGCGCCCCTGGTGGTAAACGCAACCGTAATCGTTGGCACCTCAGGTGGCGACTCTGGCGTGCGTGGATTTATCGAAGGTCGTGATGCCGAGACTGGAAAGCTGAAATGGCATCTCTGGACCATTCCCGGACCAGGCGAGTTCGGCTCATCGAGCTGGCCTGGCGATTCCTACCTGCATGGAGGAGCTACAACCTGGATGCCGGGTACGTACGATCCAGAACTCGATACGCTCTACTGGACAACCAGCAACGCGGCGCCTGATTTTGTGGGAGATTCGCGCCCCGGCGACGACCTCTATACGGCTTGCGTACTGGCCGTTGACCCCAACACGGGAAAGTTGAAATGGTATTTTCAGTTCACTCCTCATGACCTCTTTGACTACGACGCAAATGAAACGCCTGTGCTGGTTGATCTCAAAGAGAATGGAACCGTGCGTCGTCTGCTGCTGCAGGCCAATCGCAATGGCTTTTTCTATCTCCTCGACCGAACAAACGGTAAATTCCTGAAGGCTACGCCCTTTGTCGAAAAGCTGAACTGGGCAAAGGGCGTGGATACTTCCGGGCGTCCAATTCGTTCAGGTCGGGTGCCAACAGCGCACGGGATGCATATTTGTCCCGGTATCAATGGCGCTGCAAATTGGCCTTCGCCTTCGTACAACCCGAACACGCGACTCTTTTACGTCATGGCATTGGAGAGTTGCAATTTATTTCTCTCAGGCCCTAAGCAGTTTGCGCGAGGAGAGACCTACTACAACACAGGTACCAAGTTGCCCCGGTACGAGCACAGTTCGAAAGTATTGCTGGCCCTCTCGATTCCGGATCTAAAAATCGCCTGGCGCTACCCTCAAGTCGGCTCTGGCAACTCCTGGGGCGGAACCCTAACCACAACCACTGGCCTGCTCTTCTTTGGAGACGATGCCGGTTCCCTGGAAACTGTTGATGCCTCGAACGGTCGTCCCTTGTGGCACTTCAACACCGGACAAGCAATGCATGCTTCGCCGATGACCTACGCGGTGGAGGAAGTGCAGTATGTCGCAATTGCCGCTGGCAGCGATGTATTTGCTTTCTCGCTCCCACATTGAGCGGGGGTCTTGTCTCTGACCACCGGGTCAGGCAAGGGCATAACAAAGCTGGAGGCTTGCCACTCTCGTGTTGCCGCGTTCCCGATTTAACATTCAATAAATCCTGATAACGCTCAATGACCAGCGGTAAAAACGTGCAATCACCTGATTGCCTCTCTCACATACGGAGAAGCTATACTTCCGAAATGCTGCGGCAACTTCGCATTATTGGTGCGCTAAAGGTGGCGACTCTCGTTACCCTTGCCTTCGCGGCGCCTCCATTGGGATCTTGGAGCGGAGTGATTCGCGACGTCGATGGTGCACCGGCCGCCGGAGCTGTCGTCGTGCTGCAGCCGACGCATGTGACCAACGCGGCGTCAGTCATTCCGCAGGGGACTACGTATTCTCAGTTACCTTCAGGAAAAACATTTATCGTTCGCCGGTTCACATAACCGTCGTGAATGGCACATTTACTTCTGACTTGAAGTTGGAATTGGCGGGAGCTGATGCCCATGTGATGCTTGCAGCGCGGGCGACCAACGTGGAATCGAGCGGGGGCGAACACCTCTCGAGTGGAGAGGTTTCCAGCCTACCCCTCAATTCGCGCGACTTCAGCAAGTTGTTGCTGCTGGCAGCCGGGACCATGACGGATACAAACGGTGCGGCTAATTTTACTCAGCAATTCGCAGTGAATGGACAGCGAGGCACAGCAACAGTGTTCGCGCTCGATGCCGCTGACACGACCGATCCTGAGATGGGCGGTGCGACATTTTCGAACTTCAATGTGGATGCGATCCAGGAGGTTCAGTCGAGTTCCGGCGTGATGCCGGCGGATGTCGGTCATGGCGGCGCCAGCGATACCAATGTCGTTTCAAAATCGGGGACTGAACAGGTCCACGGCAGCGTGTTTGAATTTATACGCAACGCGGCATTTGATGCGCGCAATTACTTCGATCATCCGAATGCCATCAGTCATCGCCGGATTCCACCGTTCGTCCGCAATGAGTTCGGTTTTACCAATGGCGGGCCAGTTGTAATCCCTGGAATCTACAACGGCCGCGGGCGCACCTATTATTTCGGGGAATATCAAGGATTTCGGCAGGTGCTAGGAACCACGCAAGTCCTGCCGGTTCCGACCGTGCCCGAGCGCCAGGGCATCGACACCACTGCGTTCCCAGGCGACACGCTGACTGTGCCGGTAAGCACCGCGATTCAGCCGGTGCTTGATCATTATCCTTTACCAAACGCGCCAAACGGAGCTTATGGCCCGCGCACTTACGAAGCATTCTCTAAAGTCTCGACGAGCACGGACCAGTTTTCAGTTCGCATCGATCACAAGATTTCGGACAAAACAAACCTGCTCACCCGCTTCAGTCTGAATCAGGTGACCGGCCCAGTAACCAACCCGGACCAGACCGCAATCGATCCAAGTTTTGGCATTCAATTTTTCGACCATCAGCGCAACGCGACAGTAAAGTATTCGCGCGCATTCTCCAGCAATACAACTTCAGACACGGCATTCAGCTACATTCGAAGCACTCCCTTCTTCCCCGCCCCGAATCACACACAGCCGGCGCTCGGTTTTGGTGATGGGCTATTTCAGGGCTACAACGCCCCCGGAGGATCGATCTTCGGCTCGTACTCGAACCTGTATCAATTGCGCCAAGATTGGACCAGAACTCACGGTCAACACACGTTCAAGTGGGGGACCGAAATCCGTGTCAACCGTGATTCCACGATTTTTGGAATCACTCCTAATGGGGCATATTCGTTCGGCGGCGGTACGGCATATTCGCAAGTGTTCATACCTTCGGCCAGCGGCACGCACAACATCAATGTTGGCGATCCCTTGCCAGATTCTCTGGTCGGATTGCTGACAGCCACTCCGTACTCCTACACGGCAACTGTACCGGCGGCGCTTACTCCGATTGGCGGAAAGTTCGATGAAGCAGGTGTGCGTCGTGAAGCCTACGATTTCTACTTCGAGGACAGCTGGAAGGCGAATTCGCGGCTAACAGTGAACTATGGATTGCGTTACGAGGTGAATAGCCGTATTCACGAAGCGACGAAGCGCACTTCTTTGCCACGCTTCATGCATGCGGATGGAAGCTTCGCTGACTATCGCGACCGCGTCATCGCGCACCGTCGTACACGCAGCGGGCGCAATCACAACCTTGCTGCCCAACCTATGGCAAGACAACTTTCTTACTGCCGGTACTCCCTTCACATTCACACCGAATATCACCGCACAGCCGAATGTGCCGGTTCCGTTCAGTAATGTGCCTGTTGCACTCACTTTGCCGGTGGCCTACGCGACGACCGGACAGCCTGTGTTTCCGGGCGGCACGTCAATGTCGGTAGCGCCGAATACAGTCCTCGATTTGGACCGTTGGGCCTCCGACATTGCCGCGCTGACTCCGGGGAACGAAGTGCAGTTGCCAAGCATCTCGGGGATTGCCCGCAATTTTCGTAACGGATACATCGCCACATTCACAGCGGGTCTGGACCACGATTTTCGCGATGTGAAGTTCAGCGCCGCCTATGTTGGCACGGTGGGTGTCCATCTTCCACGCGTCTATTCTCCAAACAGCTACGTGGGCGCCGAGCCTGCATTTGCGCCGTTCACGCGTTTCGACTCAAGCGGCCAGGCAATCGGTGGCTATGGTGTAGAGAACCTCGTCACCAGCGGGTCGCATTCGAGCTATCACGCATTACAGACCGGTTTAACGAAAAATTCGCCTCGCGCTGGGCTGGGTGTGCAGGCGAGTTATACGTATTCGAAGTCGCTCGATGACACCAGTGCGGTACTCGGGAGCCTGCTGGGGACGGCTGGAGTCATATTGCAAACCCAGCCGCAGAATCCATGGAACCCAGGGGCGGAGAAAGGGCCATCAACGTTTGACGTTACGCACGTCTTCAGCGCAAGCGTTATTCAGTTATTGTTTCTCGACCGGGTGAAGCCGCTTCGTGCGGTTCCGAAGGCGGTGACATCTGGCTGGCAGTTCTTGAACATCACCACGTTGACAAGTGGATCGCCGTTCACGGTCTTCTCCGGCATACAACAGACGGGGGTTGGAGGCGGGGGCGGCACCGATCGGCCGGATTTGCTGATTCGTCCGCAGCTCTCCACAAGCAGGCGCGTAAGAGAGGACTACTTCGGGCGTGGAACAAATAACGCTTCGTTCTTTTCGATCCCTATCAACCTCATAGGCGGTTCAGGCCCGAATCATGGCCGCTTCGGTACTCTGGGACGCAATAGT
>QHZV01000234.1 GCA_003224785.1 Acidobacteriota bacterium | reverse complement strand
CGAGGTGCGAGGTTAAAAATACGTCGAGGCGCTGCCCTGCACTTTCCGGTTCGACGACCAAGACATGAGGGGCGGCAGTCATTTTATGAGACGGCAGAGAAGTCCCGACATTAGCTCAAGACGAAAGCGGGAAGGGCACGAGTTTCACTTGTGCCGGCAACTGGACATTATAAGGGTCTTATTCGGCACGGCCGGAAGCCGTGCCTTCCCAGAATTTTAAA
>QHZV01000235.1 GCA_003224785.1 Acidobacteriota bacterium | reverse complement strand
TCGTGAGCGGGATTGGCTGCGCCTCGGCCGGAATTCCAGTGTCCGGCAACGGCTGCTCAAGAGCAATGGCCAGCACCTGATCTACGGTGTCCACAAAGTGCAACTTCATGGCGCTCCGCAGGTTATCAGGGACTTCGGCGACATCTTTTTCATTTTCTTTGGGAAGGATGACTTCGAATAATCCTGCGCGGTGTGCCGCCAAAAGTTTTTCTTTAAGCCCTCCAATCGGGAGGACCTTGCCCCGGAGCGTGATCTCGCCGGTCATCGCCAAATCGCGCCGGACCGGAATTTTGCTTAGCGCGCTTGCGATTGCGGTAGCGATCGTGATTCCCGCAGATGGGCCGTCTTTAGGAATCGCGCCTTCCGGCACGTGCACGTGAATATCGAAATTGCGGTAGAACTCGCGGGTAAGTCCGAGCCGGTTCGCACGCGAGCGAATGTAGGACATCGCCGCATGCGCCGATTCCTGCATCACGTCGCCAAGTTTCCCAGTAAGAGTCAGCTTTCCCTTGCCATCAACAACGCTGGCTTCGGTCGAGAGGATCGAGCCGCCAACTTCAGTCCAGGCAAGCCCGGTGGCCAGGCCGATTTCACTCTTTTCGTGTGCCAACGTGTCCCGGAACTTGATCACGCCCAGGAAGTCGTTTACGTTCTCCCCTGAAACCGTGACCGCATAGTTCGCGCCTTCCTTGACTACCTTGCGGGCGATCTTGCGACAAACATTACCAATCTCGCGTTCCAGGTTGCGGACGCCGGCTTCACGAGTATAGTTCCGAATCAACGAAACGATTGCTTCATCCGTGAACTTGACGTTTTTCTCGTTCAATCCGGCCTGTTCCATCTGCTTTTTGACCAGGAATTGCTTGGCGATCTCCACCTTCTCTGCTTCCGTGTAGCCATGCAACCGCAGAACTTCCATGCGGTCTTGCAGCGCAGGGGGGATCGTGTGCAGAACGTTCGCTGTAGCAACGAAGAAGACCTGCGAAAGGTCGTATTCGACATCGAGATAGTGATCCACGAACATGAAGTTCTGCTCGGGATCGAGGACTTCGAGCAGAGCCGCCGACGGATCGCCACGGAAATCCATGGACATCTTGTCCACTTCATCGAGCATGAAGACTGGATTTTTGGTTCCCGCCTTCTTCATCATCTGAATGATCTGGCCCGGCAATGCGCCGATGTAGGTGCGACGGTGGCCGCGAATTTCGGCTTCATCGCGCACGCCGCCAAGCGACATGCGCACGAACTTGCGACCGGTAGCCTTGGCAATGGACATGCCCAGCGAAGTCTTGCCGACTCCGGGAGGGCCAACAAAGCAAAGAATTGAACCCTTTGGATTTTTTACCAGCTGACGAACGGCGAGAAATTCAAGAATGCGCTCCTTGATTTTCTCCAGCCCATAATGATCTTCGTTCAGAACTTTTTCCGCCCGGGAGATATTGCGGATTTCTTTAGACCGCTTCTTCCAGGGAACTGCCAAAAGCCAGTCGAGGTAATTGCGAGAGACCGTGGATTCAGCCGACATCGGTGGCATGGCTTCAAGCTTCTTGAGTTCCTGCAGCGCCTTGTCTTTGACTTCCTTCGGCATGCCCGCGTTTTCGACTTTCTTCTTTAGTTCGTCGAATTCGCTTTTCTCGCCTCGGCCAAGTTCTTTCTGGATGGCTTTGATCTTCTCGTTGAGGTAATACTCTTTTTGCGCCCGCTCCATCTGGCGCTTTACGCGCGATTGGATGGTGCGGTCCATGTTCAACTTTTCGATTTCGATGTCGAGGACGTCTCCGATACGCGTCAGGCGATCGGCGGGATCGAAAATCTCCAGCAACTCCTGCTTCTCTTCAATTGAAAGCTGCAGGTTGGCGGCGATGGTGTCGGTCAGTTTGGCCGGATCTTCCATCCGCACAGCGGCAATCATGGTTTCATAATTGAGAGATTGGCAGAGCTTCACGTACTGCTCAAAGAGCGACGTGACGCGCTGCATGGCCGTTTCAAGCTGTGCATTGGTCTCAACCGCATAGCGGGCCAAGCGTACCGAGGCCTGCATGAAACCTTCGGTATCGATGATTTGCAGAACTTTTCCGCGCTCGATGCCTTCGACCAGAACTTTGATGTTGCCGTCGGGGAGCTTCAGGCTCTGCACGATGTTGACGACCGTTCCGACCTGGTAAATTTCGTTAGCTTTTGGCTCGTCCACACTGGCATCGTGCTGGGTAGCCAGGAAGATTTTCTTGTCCGAGGCCAGGGCTTCTTCTAACGCGCGCACGCTGGATTCGCGGCCCACGACGAACGGAGTCATCATGTAAGGGAAGATGACTACGTCCCGGATGGGCATCATGGGAAGTTTTCTGGTCTCGAATTTTTCTTTGGAAACGGTCAATGAATACTCCAACAATCAACTCTTGGCTATTAGCCTTGAGCTTTTTAGCCGAACCTCCGCCCATAATAGTCCAGTTAGCAGTGGCACGAACAAGCTAAGAGCTAACAGCTAAAGGCTAAGGGCTTTCTTATCCTGCCTTCTCCATCATAGTAAGCGAAACGTTGCGTTTTTCAACCATTTCGCGGGTTACTTCGAATTCTTTTACCTTCTTTTGGCTAGGTAGGTGGTACATCAAGTCTAACATCAGCTCTTCGAGAATCATACGCAGGCCGCGGGCGCCTACTTTCCTGACCATGGCCTGGCGTGAAACCGCGCGCAGCGCTTCTTCACTGAACTTCAGGCGTACATTCTCGAATTCAAACAAACGCTGATATTGCTTGACGATAGCGTTCTTGGGGCGGGTGAGGATTTCGATGAGGGCGTCTTCGTCGAGGTCTTCCAGTACGCCCACTACAGGCAACCGGCCTACGAACTCTGGGATGAGTCCAAATTTAATCAGGTCTTCTGGCTGAATCTCGCTCAGCAGCTCAAAGTTGCGCTTGCGTTCGACAACTGGCTCAACCGGCTGATCTTCTTCGGCCTTGAAGCCAAGCGATTTTCTGCCGGCGCGCCGGCCAATGATTTTATCGAGACCGACAAATGCGCCGCCGCAGATAAACAGGATATTGGTCGTGTCCACAGGGGTGAATTCCTGGTGCGGATGCTTGCGTCCACCCTGCGGCGGAACGTTGGCAATTGTGCCTTCCAGAATCTTTAGAAGCGCTTGCTGTACGCCTTCGCCCGAAACGTCACGGGTAATGGACGGGTTTTCGTCCTTGCGGCCGATCTTGTCAACTTCATCTATGTAGATGATTCCGGTCTGGGCTCGGCCTACGTCGCCGTCGGCAGCTTGCAGCAGCTTCAGAATAATGTTTTCAACATCTTCGCCGACATATCCGGCTTCAGTCAGCGTGGTTGCATCAACAATCGCGAATGGAACGTCGAGCATCCGGGCCAGAGTCTGAGCCATCAACGTTTTACCGGTGCCGGTTGGCCCAATCAGCATGATGTTCGACTTCGAAAGCTCAATGCCATCGCCAGCGGCCTTCGTCCGATTCATGTAGATCCGCTTGTAGTGGTTGTAAACCGCCACGGCGAGTTTCTTCTTGGTTTGTTCCTGGCCGATAACGTACTCGTCCAGGAAAGCTTTGACTTCATGCGGCTTAGGAAGCTGGTTCGGAGTAGTGGCCGCAGGTGTTGCCGCGCGGTCATCTTCGAGAATGGAGTTGCAGACCGCGACGCACTCGTCGCAAATGTAGGCCCGGGGATAGTCGCTCGGGGACGAGATCAGCTTGGCAACGGCGTCCTGCGACTTGTGGCAGAACGAGCAGCGCAGAATTTCTTCAGTTCCGGTCCTGTTTTTCACTCGGCCCAACTCCTTTTAGTTGCTTCCAACTGCCTTGTTGCCCTCGGCCAGAGAGGCAAGCCAGAAATCTTGCGCCGAGACATCCGGAATACGAACCACCAGAAGGCCGATCATACAACTTAACGGGTCTTGTAGATGATATCGTCAATGATTCCGTATTCCTTCGCCTGCTGCGCGTTCATGATGAAGTCGCGCTCTACGTCCTTTTCGACTTTCTCCAGCTTCTGACCGCTATGTTTCGAGAGCAACTGGTTCGTAATGTCACGCATTCGCAGGATTTCCCGCGCATGAATGTCAATATCGGTCGCTTGGCCTGACAGTCCACCCATATGCGGCTGGTGGATTAGAATTCGCGAATTAGGCAAAGCTAATCGCTTTTTCGGCTCACCTGCCGCCAGCAATGTAGCTGCCATGCTGGCGGCCTGACCAATGCAAATTGTAGTCACATCGTTCTTCACATACTGCATGGTGTCGTAAATTGCCATGCCCGAAGTAATCGAGCCTCCGGGAGAATTTATATAGAGCTGAATGTCTTTTTCCGGGTCTTCCTGGGCCAGGAAAAGCATTTGCGCGATGACCAGGTTCGCCACGTTGTCATCAATCGGGGTGCCAATAAAAATAATGTTGTCCCGTAACAGGCGCGAATAAATGTCGTATGCCCGTTCACCCCGGCCAGTCTGTTCAATGACCATGGGAACCAGCATCATGCGTGCGTCTTTCTCGCTCACTTTCACACTCCTGCCCGGAAATCCGGTTTTTGGGGGATTAGAAGCGTTCCGCTCTATGCGGACTGACGATACAGAAAATCGAGGGCCTTTTCGTTGCGGATCCTGTTCCGGATTCTATCCAGCGCTCCATCACGTGTCAATCGAGCACGGATCGCCTTTGATTTCGTCGTCGCCGACTTCAATTTTTTCTTCATCGGCGATTTTTTCCAGCAGCAGAGAAGCCTTCACCTCTTGGACAGCCTGATCGTGCTGGCCTGCGCGCAAACGGGGCAGGTCCATTTTCTTCATGTGCTCGGAGCTCATACCCTGAGCCGCAAGAGCGCGAAGCCCGCGTTCGAGGCGGATGTCTATTTGATGATCCACGAGCGCTTCGGGAACCTCGAACTCGTTGCGCCGGATGAGTTCAGCCAGCAATTTGTCCTTGGCCTCGCGCTCGGCGGTTTGGCGGCGTTCCTGTTCCATGCCTTCGCGAATACGATTTCGCACCTCTCCGAGAGTAGTAAATTCGCCGAGTTCCTTGGCGAAATCATCGTTCAGCTCAGGTAAGGATTTTTGCTTCACTCCGTTTACCTTCACTTTGTAGCTGAAGGTTTTGCCTCGCAGCCGCTCATCAGAGAAATCTTCTGGATAGTTCACATCGAACGTGCGCTCTTCGCCGGCAGTTGCGCCGGCAAGATTTTGAGTGAACTCGGGCATCGTGTTCTTACCGCCGATTTCGACCAGCACATCATCCATGTGAACCGGCTTTGTTCCCGCTTCGTCCTCCTTCGGGGTGCCGTCGAGCGAGACTTGGGCGTAGTCGCCTTCGGCAATCGCTCGATCCTCGATCGGAGCGAAGGCGGCTTTCTGTTCCTGCAGAGCCTTCAGCGAATCTTCCACTTCTTGATCGGTGACGGTGATTTCGGGATGTTCTGCCCGCAATTCTTTGTAGCCTTCGACCTGAATTGCCGGCATCACTTCGAAGCTGGCTTTGAAACGGAGCCCTTCCCCTTCGTGCGCATGCAGGTCAGTCACCCGTGGCTGCGACACCGGCATAAGACCGAGGCGTTCGGTTTCTTTGCGGAAATACTTAGGAACGAGCGAGTCAATGACGTCGTTCTGAATGTCCTGTGAGAAGCGCTGGCGAATGATCGAAGCGGGCACGTGGCCCTTGCGGAATCCGGGAATGCGCGCCAATTTCTGATACTTCTGGATCAGAACGTCGGTTTCGCGCGAAACTTCCTCAGAGGGAACCTGAATTTCGATTTCGCGTTTGGTTTCATTGATGGTTTCAGTTGGAGTCACGAGTTACCTTTCGGAAGCCCAAAACTGGCCGTACGTTGTCAGTCGTGCGTCGTCCGTCAAAACCTGAATCAGGGGCGGATGAGCTGTTATCTGTGGCTCATGTGTGTTTGCGCACGACCTACGACGGACGACGTGCGACGGTTCTCTCACTGCGCCGGCGCGTAATATCCGTGCCTGCTGCGGACCTTCAAGCCTTTGTGATCTGCCATAATTTCGATGGTCCGGTATCGTCCATCGTGCATGAAATCTGCCGGATGGTAAGAGAGCGCATATTGACTACGCAAGTCGTCCTGAATCTGGGCAAAGGCGTTGGCTACATCTTGCGGCTGAAATGGCCGGAATGTGCGTCCACCGGTTGCATCGGAAATCCGCTCCAATATCTTGTCATTCTTATCGGTATCGCCCATCCCGGCGTAGTTCGTACTGATGGTATAGATAATGACGTCGGCGCGTAGCGCCATCTCTATTGCTTCTTCACGCGTGACGTGACTAGCGTTATCATCGCCGTCACTGACGAGAATGATTGCCCTTCGGACGGAATCGCTCTGTGCCGACTGCAACAGCTTTTCGCGGCAGGCGTAATAGACCGCATCATAGAGGCGGGTCGCGTTGCCGGGTCGCAACGACCGTATCCCCTTCGACAAACTCTCTGTACTGTCTGTGAAGTCCTGAGTCATTTCCAAGCTGCTATCGAAGCCCAGCACGAAGGCTTTATCAAAATGCGGTCGAAGTGTCTCGTTCAGAAATTCAATCGCAGACTCCTGCTCGAACTTGAAACGCTCACGGATCGAGCCGCTGGCGTCAATCAGCAAGCCGACCTGAAGCGGCAGATCGGCCTCCCGCCGGAAACTGTTCATCCTCTCAATCGGTTTCTCATCGTCAATGACTTTGAAGTCAGACTTTGTAAGGTCCTTCACGTAGCGGTTGTGCCTGTCAGTTACGGTGAACACTACGTTGACTTCGTTGACCTGCTTGGTAATGGTCGGGGCGCCGCCATTTGAGCCCTCGGATTTGTCCGGGGCGTCGGGCGAGACGCTCGCTTTCTCATCGGTGAGCGGCGGCACATCAGCTTTCGCTGCTGGATTGTGAGTTTCCGCGGCGCGGGTGGTGGCGGACTGTTCTTCTGTTGAATCACTGCTGACGGAGCCGAGGGAAGATCGTTTCCGCTCTGGGCCACCGATGTTCCAGCAAGTGCTAGGAGCCAAGCCAGAGTCACCGCCATGCAAATATTCCAGGACCGAATCATTGCCTCTCATTATAGACGCTTGCCGGACGGGGGTGGCGACTCCAGCTTTTGCAAAAACTGCTGCAGTTGGTCCGAAATGGGACTCGCGAATTTCAGCGTTTCTCCACCCTGAGGATGCGCGAATTGCATTTCAGCAGAATGCAAAAAATTACGGGGCAATGAGACGGCTGGACCGATGCGCCCACGAATCTCGCGAGGCGCCCCGTATAGCGTATCCCCGACCACCGGGTGCCCCAGCGAAGCCATGTGCACTCGAATCTGATGGGTCCGTCCGGTGGCGATCTCGACTTTGAGGAGCGTGAACTTCCCGAACTCTGATTCAATTCGCCGCTGCACGTCATACCTGCTGATGGCCTCGCGTCCGCCACTGCGTCGCGTGGTCATGCGGGTCCGGCGAATTGCGTCGCGTTGAATGGCACTGCTGATGGTGCCGCAGTCGGTTTTGAGCCATCCATGTACGAGCGCGATGTAGGTTTTTTTGACGCGACGGCCGGCAAATTCCGCTGACAATGCGCGATGCGCTACATCGTTCTTCGCGACAACAATCAGGCCGCTTGTGTTCTTGTCCAAGCGATGCACAATGCCAGGCCTCAACTCGCCTCCAACCGCCGAAAGCGTGCCTAAGTGGTGCAGCAATGCATTCACAAGCGTTCCGCGATTGCGCGC
>QHZV01000233.1 GCA_003224785.1 Acidobacteriota bacterium | reverse complement strand
TGGAAGGGTTGAGGATGGATGAGGCGATGCATCCATTGGCATTGCTCTGCTTCGGAATGTACGGCGAGGTGCTGCCCAATCAGGACGGAGCGCCGCTGCGGGTTGTGATTCCGTGGAAGTACGGTTTCAAGAGCGCAAAGGCGATTGTTCGCATTCACTTCACCGACTCGCAGCCGGCAACCACGTGGAACCTGGCGAATCCACCGGCCTACGGGTTTTATTCGAACGTCAATCCGAACGTGGATACCTATCACAGTCAGGCATATGAACGCCGGCTGGGTGAGTTCCGCCCACGACCGACGCAGATGTTTAACGGATACGGTCAGGTGGCGGGTCTGTATTCGGGGATGGATTTGAAAAAGAATTATTAGCCATTAGCCTTTAGCTCTTAGCCCCATCTGCTTGAGAAATCAGCTTGCAAGTCGAAACAGGCCTGGTCAGATTCAAGGAACTGCGAAACTCTATTCGCGGTTCTTGAGTCCAACGGCTGAAAGCTAAAAGGTAAGAGCTAAGCTGCTTCCTATGATTCGTTACATCAAAGTCGCCGTTTTTCTTCTCTGCCTTGTACCCTTCGTGGTGCTGCTGGAGAAGTTTTTTGGGCCGCATCCGTTCGATATGAACGGATGGGGAGTCGGCCTGGGCGCGAATCCGGTTGAGGCACTTGAGCACGGGTTCGGCGACTGGACGCTTCGGTTTCTCCTGATTACACTGAGCATCACGCCGCTTCGCAAACTCCTGCGTGTGCCGTCGCTGATCAAGTTCCGGCGCATGTTTGGATTGTTTGCGTTCTTCTATGGCTGCGCGCACTTCACGACTTACCTTTGGCTTGATAAATTCTTCAACCTGCACGAAATCCTGCTGGATGTAGCGAAGCGGAAGTACATCACGGTGGGATTTGCCGCATTCATATTGCTGATACCGCTGGCAATCACTTCCACAGCGGGCTGGATACGGCGGCTGGGTGGCAAACAGTGGCAGAAGCTGCATCGGCTGATTTATTTTTCAGCCATTGCGGGAGTGATCCATTACCTCTGGCTGGTAAAGAAGGACATTCGCGAGCCCCTGGAGTACGGCGCAGTGCTGGCGGTGCTGCTCGGGTATCGGATTGTCGTGTGGTTGCTACCTTGGCTCAAGAGGCGCGCGGTGGCGGCAGCGGCGCCTCAACCGGTCGCGGGACGCTGACACATTCAACGTTATTCCCACTTCTCGCAAGGGCGTCGAGAAGTGGGGCAACGATTTCAACAGTTTCTTCACGATCTAGTCACCCTCCATCTGGACCCACCCGCACCCACCTCGTTGATTTCTGCACATTCCTCGTTTACCAACCTTTATTGATCATTTACGTACCCTAAACAACTTTCCTACCGAGGTCGGGTTAAAATTCGCAGTACATTCTCGTTTTTGAACAAAATTCATTCTGTTCGTCGGGAGCTGTGCGCCTTGAAACTGTCTCGGATTCTCACTCGCACCTCAGTACTTGGAGCAGCTGTTCTCGCCCTGTTTGCCGCCACCGGATGTGGATATGGCGGAAACACCGTCGTCCACACAACTGGAAACTATTCAAACGCGAGCCTGAACGGCACGTACGTATACCAAATTCACGGGCAGCCGTTCAGCGGCTTTTATCGCGAAATTGGAGCGTTCACTGCCGACGGCGCCGGTCATATTACCGCGGGGAGCGATGACTCAAGCGTGAATGCGGGCGGACTCGCAGTGTCCTTCACCGGAAGCTACCAGATATTTAACGACGGAACCGGCTCCATCACATTCAATAACAGCGGCTTGGGTGGTGGGATTACGCTTGCCATCACGCTGGTGAGTTCCTCGCAAATTGAGTTGATGGAGGCAGATCCTTTCGCCGCTACTGGTGAAGCCAACCTCCAGACCTCGACGGCGGCGCCCACCGGCACGTTTGTTTTCCGATTACACGACGAGGCGAGCGCGCAAAACCAAAACTTGTCGGCCTCCGAAGTGGGGGCGGTTTCGATCTCTGGCACCAGCGTTACGGGTGGGCAAATGGACCAGAACCTTGGCGGTACCAGCACGGTGCTGAACTTAACTGCGGGAACCTTCAGCGCTCCCGGAACGCTGGGGCGCGGTACAGCGACGATCACCGATAACAGTCCTTTTTCAACTAACCTCATTTATTACGTTGTAAGCAGCGGAAGACTCGCGCTGCTGGTCAGCAATACGAACGCGGTAGGAGCCGGTAGCGCGGAATTGCAAACTGGGGCCGTCAGCGCTGGGCTTTCGGGCAATTACGCCTTCGGCAGCGCCGGAGATGACGGGGTTGCGCCTGGTGCAACCGCAACGGTTGGCAGCTTCACTGCCACTAGTGGCGCAATCAATCCGTACACGTTCGACTCTCAACAAGACTTCACCTCTTCAAACGGCACCGACTCGGGAACATACACGAGCGCCGCAAACGGACGGGTTGCAGTCACATTGAACTCGGAGTCTCCTGAGGTTTTCTGGATGGTCAGCCCGGCACGCGCATTCTTCCTGATTACCGACCCAAATCGAATCGAAGACGGCACTGCGGACTTGCAGACCCTCAATTCGTTTTCTGCCTCAACCATGACTGGCCAGTATGCGATGTTAATGGGCGGTGATGATTTGAATGTTGGGCAGGACCTGACCCGCATCGGGCCGTTGAACTTCAGTGGATCGGGCAAACTCACATTGGCCGAGTTAGTCAACGCTTCCGCGAGCGGGCAAGGGGCCCAACCTCCTCAGGGCGGCGGCTTGAATGGCAACTATCAGGTGGACAGTTCCACGGGAAGAATAACCGGAACGCTCTCCAACTCTGCTGGCGGACTTGATTTAGTTATGTATGCTGTGTCGGGGTCCGATGGATACGTTCTGCAACCTGACGCTCAGGAGATAACCTCAGGGACGGTGAGCTTGCAGCACTAAGGCAGAAGTCAGAAGCAAGAATGCAGAACGCACGCGATCAACTTTTGGCATTCTGACTTCATGGTTAGCTTACATCTGCAAAAACTTCCGCGCTGAAGGCTTCGATCTTAGCGCCGTGCTGCCAAGCGTCTAGCGGAATGCCGGCTTTTCGGCAGGTTTGCTCAAGAAATGTAGCGCGGTTCCATCCGTGCTCGCCTGGAACTTGCGGCAGCAGCAATCCGCGCTGGCCTTTATAGGAAATCATCAAACCGTGCCGTCCGACCTCAACTTCTTCTGCCGCGATCGGAACCAAAGGCGAAAGAATACTCAATGACACTTTAAGATTGGTGGCTTCCGCGAGAGTCAGCGGAGGAAAGCGCGGATCATCGAAGGCGGCGCCCTGCGCGGTTTCGATGACTGCGCGGAAGAGTGACATGAGGGCGGCTGGATATCCCACGCAACCGCGTAATTTTTGGTCTGAATAGATAGTGGTGAAGACACCGCGAGGCTCCGAGAGATGCTCCGAGTAGGACGCTGCCAAGATCTCGCGCCGCTCAAGCCGCGCCACAATCGCCTGATGCGCAAGTTCAAGAAGTAAGCTTCTCTCTTTTGGACCATATTCCGGCTGTATGCCGGCGAGTGCGAGCGGCGAATCTTCAGATGGCGGCGACATCGCGCTTCTTGCGCCGGCTGAGGATAAATGCGCGGCGCTTGCGTTTGACTACATGGCGATCAATCTTCGACCAGAAGCCGTAGAAATAATCTCCCGCTGAAACCAGAGACAACCCAACCATGACCCACATGGCGAAGCGGGCGATCCAATCTATGGAAACGACATGCGGGCCATAGACGGCGAATTGTTGCCAGTGATGATCGAGTATCACTGCGACCACCGACACAATCTGCACAAACATTTTTAATTTGCCGAGATCGCTGGCCTCGATGGTGAAGCCTTCGGATGCAGCGATTGACCGCAAGCCGCTCACCAGGAATTCGCGTCCGATAATAACCACAGCGATCCATGCGGGAACCAGGCGCGGATTAAACTGCACCAGAGTGGCGAAAGCGGCGGCGATGAGGAGCTTATCGGCAAGCGGATCGAGGAGCATGCCCATGGTGGTGATCTGACCGCGGCGGCGCGCGAGAAAACCGTCAATTCCATCGGTAATGGAAGCCGCGATGAACAAGGCTGCGGCGATAATTTCTTTCTCCCCATTGGCGCTGGTGAAACGAGAGCTTGACAGCACCCAGATGAGTACTGGAATGCTCAGAATGCGCACTAGCGTG
>QHZV01000232.1 GCA_003224785.1 Acidobacteriota bacterium | reverse complement strand
TCTCATCGTCCTTGTGAAACCGCAGTTCGAGGCTGGTCGCGAAAATGTCGGTAAAGGAGGCATCGTTCGCGATCCGAAAACGCAGCAGCAAGCAGTGGATCGAGTGCGCGACGCGGTCACGGCGTTGGGCGTCACTACAATCGATGTGATCGAATCACCAATTCAAGGCGCGGAAGGAAACCGCGAGTTCTTGCTGTACGCGCGTTACTGATCAGCCAGCGTCATAACCGGAATGCAGAAGTAAGAAGTCAGAATGCAGAAGTGGGATGAGGTTTGCTTTTACTTCTGATTTCTTACTCCGCGATGTCTGTGTCTCTGTGACGAAAAGAACTTGTACAATTCCATTTCCATGAGAAAAGACGCGCCAGCGCAAAAAGCCGTAGGCA
This sequence comes from Acidobacteriota bacterium, assembly GCA_003224785.1. Classification (GTDB taxonomy): domain Bacteria; phylum Acidobacteriota; class Terriglobia; order Terriglobales; family Acidobacteriaceae; genus Gp1-AA145. Next base: position 4,876 of record QHZV01000232.1, on the reverse strand, counting down.
TCGTTTCCAAACCGAGCAAGCCGGAAGTCGCGCAGATTGTGCCTCACCTGACGGAGTGGCTTACGAGTCATGGCTACACATTCGTTGTTGATCCAGAAACATCCTCCTTCGCCAAAACGGCGGAAACCATCTCCCGCGAAGCAATGGGTGCGCGGAAGCTGGATTTTGTCATCGTGCTTGGCGGAGACGGCACTCTTCTATCTGCGGCGCGCGTGGTTGCGAAGGCCGGCATCCCAATTATGGGCGTGAACCTTGGCGCTTTGGGATTTCTGACCGAAGTGCCGCTCGACGAACTCTATTCGACCCTCGATAGCATTGATCGGGGTTCCTCCGCCATTGACGTTCGCTCCATGGTGCATTGCGAGGTGAGTCGTGGCGGCACAATCATCGCCTCCTTTGAAGCGCTCAACGACGTTGTGGTCGGGAAGGGAACCATTGCCCGGCTCAACCACTGCGACGTCTTCATTGATAAGGTTTTCGTCTCCCGTTATCAGGCTGACAGCTTAATTGTTTCGACGGCAACCGGTTCGACTGCGTATTCGCTCGCCGCCGGCGGCCCCATTCTCATGCCCAACGTCGAGAGCTTCGTGGTCACGCCAGTTTCGGCGCACTCGCTCACTCACCGGCCGTTGGTGGTGCGCGACACTTCGCATATTGAAATTGTGGTCATGACCGGCGAAGAGGAAGCTTACCTAAGCATTGACGGCCAGGCCGGCATGCCGATGCTCGATGGTGATCGCGTGTTCTGCCGCAAGTCAGATTTCCAGGTGCGACTGCTGCACACCAAAGGCACATTCTTCGACGTCCTCCGCACCAAACTCAAGTGGGGACAGCGTTAGTGAGCACAGCGACCGCGCTCCACGGATTCGCAGAAAAGATGTTTTCCGGGGGCGAGATTTCCCTGACCTATGCCGAAGGGCCTGCGAATGGCCCGCCGTTGTTGCTTCTACACGGCCTCACGCGAGACTGGCGATCGTTTTCTGTTTTACTTCCAGAACTCTCAAGTCGCTTCCACGTGTTTGCACTCGATCTGCGCGGGCACGGCCAATCCGGCCACGTTGCGGGTGCATATCGGATCTCTCAATTCGCTCAGGACGTCATCGAATTTGTGAACTCACAAGTTCCTGACGGGACGGCGATCTTCGGTCATTCCCTGGGTGCGATGGCAGCAATGAAAGTTGCGGCAAGCGGCAAGTGCCACGTCAAAGCTCTCATTCTGGGTGACACCATGATCACACCCGAGAACTTTCGCCGCAGCCTCTACGCACCGCTCTTTCGTCAACTGCACGCGTTGCTGTTGCGGCCCGGCAACTCGCAAGAGACGCTAGCATCCGCAATGGGCACGATCGTAATCCCTGTGCCCGGGTTTGCAGAGCCTATACGCATTGAAGAGCTGCCGGGCAACACGCCGCGGGTTCTCTCAGAGTGGGCAGGTTGCGCTCAGCGCACCGATCCGGATGCAATCGCGATGACAAGTGATGGCAGAGCATGCGACAGTTGTGATCCGGAACAGACGTTGCCGAAAATTTCCTGCCCTACTCTGCTTCTCCAAGGCAATCCTGAGTTGGACGCACTGCTCTCTGACGCTGACGTGAAGCTGGCGCTTCGACTATTACCGGATGCTAAACACATTAAATTTCCACTGCTTGGGCATGCATTGTTCATGCATCAGGCGAAGCCAGTGTTGGATGCAGTGACCAGCTTTCTGCAAAGAAAATAATCACAGTTCAGGCATCAACAGATCCGAAATGGTTTCCCGCCGCCGGATCACCTTAGCCGATTTTCCATTCACCAGGACTTCCGCCGGACGTGGTCGCGAGTTGTAATTCGAAGCGAGAGCCATTCCGTACGCGCCAGCGTCGAGAATGGCAAGCAGATCGCCTTCTTCAACATGGGGCAACTCGCGCCCGCGCGCAAAAAAGTCCCCGGACTCGCATACCGGGCCAACGATGTCGAGTACCTCTGGATCGTCATTGCCAGCTTTTACCGGCACGATCTGGTGCTCAGCCTGATAAAGCGAAGGCCGGATCAGATCGTTCATCGCTGCATCCACGATCACGAATTTCTTGTCGCCATTCGTCTTTCGGTAAAGAACGCGCGTGAGCAGTACGCCCGCCGGGCCGATGATCGACCGCCCCGGCTCTAGCAGCAGCTTGATATCCAATTTCCGCAGCGGCGTCAAAATCGACCGAGCATATTCCATCACAACGGACGAAAAATTCAATTCCGCATCCGAAGATGAGTGCGCCCTGTAATCAATTCCAAGGCCGCCGCCCGCATCTACGTACTCAATCGCATGCCCGTCCTTGCGAAGCTGCCGAACCAACTCGGCCACTCGTTCCATTGCGATACCGAACGGAGCGAAATCCGTGATCTGGGATCCGATATGAACGCTAATACCGGCAATTTGCAGACATCGCAATGAAGCTGCGCGCGCATAAAGTTCCCGCGCCTCCCCGATCGGCACGCCAAACTTATGCTTGTGGAGGCCGGTGGAGATATAAGGATGGGTATCGGCGGGCACATCCGGATTCACTCGAAATGCAATTCTCGCCCGACGCTTCAATCTTGCCGCGCAAGTTGCCAGAGTTTCGAGTTCGGATGCGCTCTCCACGTTAAAGAGCAGAATGTCGGCTTTGAGCGCGGCCTCGATCTCGGGAATCGTCTTGCCCACCCCGGAAAAGACAACATCCGCCGCAGCCGTGCGCTTCGCCCGCAGCACTCGCTGCAGTTCTCCGCCGGACACTACGTCGAATCCGCAGCCCAGCTTTACAAGCAAACGAAGAATGCTGATGTTGGAATTGGCTTTTACCGAATAGCAGATATTGCAGTCAGTGCCACGAAATGCATTCTGAAAATCGGAAACTCTTTCGCGTATTATCCCGGCGGAGTACACATATAAAGGTGTGCCAAAGCGTTCTGCTAGCCTGTGCAATGAAGTCTGTTCGCAGAAAAGCTCGTCCAAAGTGGATGCCCTGCTCCTTGCCGATTTGGCGAGAAGTGGGCGTTCGGAGCGATATTCAAATCCGGGAGGCCGCTGAGAAGTCTTCCTCACTTCCGCTTGGACGCACTCCCTTTCACTCGGATCGCGACCACGGTCTCATCGTCGAAAGTTTCGACACCGGCCGCGTGCTCGGCAACCGCTTTGAATACTGACTTAACAATCGAGTCTGCCGAATTGTCGGCGCAGTTGGAAATAATCTTCTCGAGACGCGTGCGGCCAAATAGGTCGCCCGCGCGATTGGTTGCGTCGAGAATTCCGTCGCTGAAGAACACGAATAGATCTTCAGGTTCCGCCTGGAACGTGAATTCGTCGTACTCCGCATCATCGAAGAGGCCAAGCGGCAGACCTGTTGCTTCGATGAACTGGGTCTTTCCTTTGTGACAATAAATCGGCCGAGGCAAGCCGGAATTAGCAACCTGGAGCGTAAGGTTCTGATCGTCCCACACGGAATAAATTAGTGAGCAGAACTGCCCATCGATGCGGCGCTCCGCCAAAGAATAGTTCACCGCTGCCAGCATCTCCGCCGGGCCGGGCTCCATGGGAGCATGCGAGCGCAGGATTCCGCTCACCAGCGCAGCATAAATCGCCGCCGGAGCTCCCTTGCCACTGATGTCACCAATCACGAACGCCATGCGTGACTGCGAGTATTTGATGAAATCGTATAAGTCGCCGCCAATGGCCCGCGCCGGCGAGAATTTAGCGGCAATTTCCAGATTCGCCAGCTGGGGCCGCGATGGCGGCAGCAGCCGGAACTGCAACTCCCGTGCCATTGCAAGATCGCGTTCCAGGCGCCGTTCTTGCTTTCCGATCTCTTCGTAGAGCCGTGCATTTTCAAGCGCAATCGCAATCTGTGCCGCGAGCGTCGTGATTGTGCGTTGATGATCGTCGGTGAAGAAGCCTTTCTTCGTGTGCTCCAGATCAAGAACGCCAATCACCTTGTCTTTGTAAATCAATGGCACAGCCAACTCCGACCGCGTTTCCGGGTTGGTCTCGATGTACCGAGTATCTTTCTTTACGTCGCGGATAAGCACAGCTTTTTTCTGTTCAGCAGCCGCGCCGACAATCCCTTTTCCAATCGGAATGTCGTTTTTGAGATGAATGTTTTCCTGGAACCGCAACGAAAACCGATGCTGTAGTTTTTCCCCGGCAGCGTCCACCAGCAGAATGCTGAACATCTGGAAATCAATCAACCGGCTGACCAGCTCGCCGATCCGCTTCAGCAACTCATCCACATTCAGGATCGAAGTCAGTTCGCGAGCGATCTCATTCAGCAGCAGCAGACTCTTTGCTTGCCGCGAAATGCGTGTGTATAGCCGCGCATTTTCAATCCCAACCGCCATTCGCGAGGCGATCAGGGTCAGCAGGCGCTTGTGTTCCTCGGTGAAGTGGTCAGGTTGCGGCGACTCGATGTCAATCACGCCGATGACCCGGTTCTTGACGATCAACGGCACCGCAATTTCCGAGCGCACGTTCGGAACCGCCGAAATGTAGCGCGGGTCGTTGGCCACATCATTGACCAGGATCGCTTCTGCGCGCTGCGCCGCTACCCCGGTGACGCCCTCGCCAACCTTGATTCGCATGCGATCGGCGACTTCGTGCGAGTGACCCACGCTGAACCGGAAGTAGACTTTGCGCACCAATGCCGCGACCCGGCGCAAAGTCGTGTCCAGGTCAAGCGTAGTGTTGACCACGTCCGCAACTTCAAGCAGCAAGGGCTCGATGCGTGATTGCAATTCAGTTTGAACGGCTGCCATTTCCACCATTTCAATGATATCAGTGACCGCTGAGGAAACTCGAAGCTGCTAGCACGTAGCATTTAGCCAATTAGCTTGCAGTAAAAGAGCTATCGCGGATATCAGCTACTAAATTTCT
>QHZV01000231.1 GCA_003224785.1 Acidobacteriota bacterium | reverse complement strand
TATTTGAAGAGCCGCAAATATCCCGTTTCCTATGTCGAAATGGGAGAGGAGCCCGATGGCCATTACATGCTGCCGGAAGATTATGCCGCTCTGTATGTTCAGTTCGCCAGCGCGATGCATAAGGTTGATCCATCACTGAAGCTTGGTGGGCCGATCTTCACTGGGCAAAATAAGGACGTTGAGGTTTGGGCCGATTCGAGCGGAAATCCATCGTTCACAGGACGATTCATCAACTATCTGAAGTCGCACGATGCTCTGCAGGATTTGGCATTTTTCTCCTTCGAACACTATCCGTATGATCCATGTAAATTTCAGTGGGGAAGTTTGTACGATGAGCCGGCGCTAGTCTCAAACATCATGCAGGTTTGGCGAGACGACGGCGTGCCCGCAAATGTGCCGATGCTCATTACGGAGTCCAACATTTCTTCATCCGACTCCGAAAACTCCGTGGATATCTTTGGAGCTTTGTGGCTTGCCGACTATGTGGGATCATTTTTCACTGCGGGTGGTGACGGGCTCTATTACTTCCATTACATTCCTGGAGGCGTGCATCCCGGGTGCAATAATTCTCCTGGCGGCTTTGGATTCTTCAACGTAGATGCGAATGGCCAGCTGACGCAACCGCTTTCCCAATTCTTTGCCAGTCAATTGATCAATCTCGAATGGCTGAGGCCTGGCCCCGAGCCGCACAAACTGTTTGCTGCAATCAGCGATATTCAAGATGACGCGGGCCACGTGCTGGTTACGTCCTATGCAGCCCAACGGCCCGGTGGCGACTGGTCACTCCTCATTATTAATAAGGACCAAGAGAACGCGCACTCGGTCTGGCTGCGATTTAATTCGGAATCGAAGTCCAGTAGCGCGTTTACCGGCAACGTGCAGGCGACGGTGTTCGGCCGAGCGCAGTATGCCTGGCAGCCGCTCAAGAAGATGGCGGATCCGGACGGTCCAGCCGCGCATTCTGAACTTCACGTAGACGCGAACACGGCGTTCGAGCTGCCCGCGGCCTCGATTATTGTGCTGCGCGGACAACTGGCAGCGGTTCGATAACTTACGCATGATTCTTGCTGGTGACATCGGCGGAACGAAGTGCACGCTGACTCTTTTTGAAGAGCGAGGTGCGCAGCTCACCCCATTACACCGGAGCAGTGTTCCAACCAGGGAGTTCAGCAGCATAGCTGGTGTTCTGCAGGATTTTCGAAAGCAGACCGAACGGGCCGGGCTCAGCCTGAATGGCAATTTGAAAGGTGCGGCGTTCGGGATTGCTGGTGCAATCGTCGGGCGGAAAGCGGTCAGCAGCAATTTGCCGTGGCCGGTTGAAGGTGAGGAAGTAGAGGCAACTATCGGTCTGGCAACCGGGCAGTCACTGTTGCTCAATGATCTTGTCGCTGCGGCATTGAGCTTGGAACACCTCCAGGCCGCCGACCTTATGCAACTTAATCCAGGCACGGCCGAATCTCGAGCTCCCAAGGCCCTGATTGCGGCAGGCACAGGACTAGGCGAGGCAATTTTGTTCTGGGACGGTACGCGTTATCGCGTGTCTCCATCTGAAGCATCCCTAACCGACTTCGCTCCGCGCAATGACCGCGAGCTTCTGTTGTTGCAATCTTTGCGGCATCGTTTGCCGCGGGTTGTAACCGAGGAGATCGTTTCCGGCCGCGGCTTCCGGGCAATCCACCAGATTCTTTTCCCCGGAGTGCATCATGCATTCTTCGATGAAGAGGGAGTTGACCCCGCGGCGCGGATCACACAACAGGCCTTTGCCGGCTCTTGCACCGCGTGCGGGGAGACGTTAAGCATCTGGATGGAAGCGTACGGGGCCGAGGCAGGAAACATGGCACTCCGCGTTCTTCCTTTTGGCGGGGTTTATATTGCAGGCGGAATCGCGCTGAAGATTCTGCCAAAGCTAAAAGAGGGTGGTTTCGTGCGCGCCTTCGCTGATAAGGCAAAGCTGAGCACGCAACTCGCGAAGATCCCAATCTTTGTGGTGCTTAATGAAGATGCGCCAGTGTTGGGCGCGGCATACGAGGCGCTGGCGGTTTCGCGCGCCAATTAGCGCTGCCTACTTCCACTTTCCCTGGCCCTCGACAACCGTGATGTAACGGTCGATTGGCAAATCTGTAAAACGCTCAACCGCAGTGCTGGGCCGTGGCCACTTGATCTCGAGCCAATCAATCTTGATGTGCTGCCCGAGTCCAAGCACCATTCGTGGATCGTGGGAGGATAAATAGCTGCCCCCGCCCACCTTCATATGTTTTCTTTTCAGATCGACCGATTGGTAGCTGACCACGGCGCCGATTGCGTCAATGTTCGATTTTGTGCCTACAAGCTTCACTCCCAGCCAATGGCTTCGCGCGCCAATTTCATTTCGCAGCAAAACCGGAGAGCCGTCATTATTCGAGATCAAGACGTCTAACCCGCCGTCGTTATTGAAATCTCCAATTGCCAATCCTCGAGCTGCAAGTGGGCGAGAAAAGATTGGACCGCTCTGCGAGCTGATATTTTGCAGCCGCTTGCCATCATTATGAAAAAGCAGTAGCGGTTCGCGAAAGCGAACATTTGGTCGAAGCTTTTCGATGAGATCGTCTGGATGCCCATTTGCGATCATGAGATCAAGATTGCCGTCATTATCGTAATCGAAGAATTTCAAACCCCAGCCGCTCATGAACTGGGTGGCGCTGGCAATACCCGATGGCGCAGCGAGATCGTCGAAGGTCTCGTCGTGCTTGTTTCTGTACATCGAATAAAACTCATGATTGAGATTGGTAACGAACAGGTCCATCCAGCCGTCCTGATCGAAATCCGCGGAGTCCACACCCATCCCGGAGCGGGCTTTCCCTCCTTCGCCGAAGCCGACGCCGGCGGTGAACCCGATCTCTTCGAAGCGATGGCCCTGTTGGTTCTTAAATAGAAAATTCGCTTCAGTGTCGTTGGCCACGAACAAATCAAGCCAGCCGTCATTGTTTATTTCGGTAGCAACCACGCCCCAGCCTTTGCCGGGATTGTCAGTGATGCCCATCTGCTGACTCACGTCGGTAAATGTTCCATCACCATTGTTGTGGAAAAGGCGGCTGGGCATTGGCGCATAGACACGCGGATAGCAATATTCGGCTTGTCCCGCGAGCGCCGGAACGTTGGCAGCGTTGCAGCGGTGGTGCTTGCTCTTGTCAAAATCAACAAAACGGCAGACAAAGAGATCCAGCTTGCCATCATTGTCATAGTCAAACCAGACCGCACTCGATGACCATCCAGGAGCGGCAACGCCCGCTTTTTCGGTCACGTCGGTGAATGTGCCGTCGCCGTTATTGCGATAAAGAATGCTGCGACCGTACTGAGTGACAAAAAGATCCGGGAAGCCGTCTCGGTTGTAATCGCCAACGGCAACGCCCATTCCATATCCGCCGCCAGCGACTCCGGCCTTCTCCGTGACATCGAGGAATGTGCCGTCGCGATTGTTACGATAAAGCGCATTTCGCAGTGGTTTGCTTGGGGTGAAGAAGTCGCAAGGCCCACTATTCACGAGATAAATATCCATCCAGCCATCGTTGTCATAGTCGAGGAATGCGCAGCCTGCGCCGGTGGACTCAGGGAGATATTTTTCTGGAGAGCTGCCTGAAACGTGGGTCCAAGCGATGCCGCTAGCTGAGGACACTATCTCGGTAAATGGAGATGCCGCTGCTTCAGATGTGCGGGCAAGGGAAGGGAAGCAGATGAACGCGGCCGTTCCAGCCAGAGTGCGAATAAAGTCGCGGCGGCGGAGTGAGCCACTCAGTCCGGCAGCAAAGTCATTTTGTCGAAACATGATTTCGGGAGGACAAGACAGATCTGCTATTTTGGACTATCGGCAGCCGTATTCCCGTTCTGCGTGTCCTGCTGCTGCAGAAGTCCTTCGGCAACTCTGCGGCGGACTTTTTCCAGACTGTCTGCGCTTTCACGCTGCAAGGCGGCCTCGCGATTCGCGTCATCTTTTCTGCCCGCACCCGCGTAGGCGAGAGCCAGTTGGAAGTGGCCGGTTGGACTATCAGGCGCCAGCTTCTCGTACTTTTCCAGCGGGGGGATCGCTTCGGGAAAACGCTTCGACGAAACCAGTGACATGCCCAGTCCGAGATACGCCTCCGCAAAACCGGTGTCCAGGTTAGTTGCCCGAGTGTAATGGCGGGTCGCCGAAGAGAGGTCATTCGCATCTCGCGCCAACTCGCCGAGAACGTACTCGGCGTTCGCATTCCTCGGATCAATTTCGAGTTCGTCCTCAAAATTCTTCTTGGCCTGAGCGATGATTTCCGGAGTCGGCTGCGGCTTCGAGATCAAGGCTCGCCCAAGGCGGGCGTGAATCCCCGGCAGAAGTGGATTGAGGTCGAGAATCTTTCGGTATTCGGTGGCGGCTTCGTCCCACTTACCTTGAATCTCTAATGCTTCAGCGTTCAGAAGGTGAACCTGGTACGAAAAAGGCGCCTCGCGCGCCAGTTGCTGTGAGGTCAACAGCGAAAGATCGGAAAAAGCATGTGTCGAGGCATAGAGCACTTCGGGATCACGAGGAAAATCACGGCTTAAAACGTCGAGGAAGATGAGTGACTCGTAGGGCGCGTTGTGAGTCATGGCACAATGCAACCCGTCGAGCCCAGCGCGTTTCTTCAAATCTTTATCTGAAGCCTGCCGGAGGGATTTCTTGAGCAGCGGTAGCGCCTCGGTGCAGCGACCGCTCTCGGCGAGAGTTGCAGCCCGCTCTAGAGCAGTCGGAGCTGCGCTTGCCGAATTTTTCGTCTGCGAAGTCGCAAATGGA
>QHZV01000230.1 GCA_003224785.1 Acidobacteriota bacterium | reverse complement strand
ATCCCAAACGGCCGTCTTTCGTCAGTCGCGATTTCCGTGAATCAGGAATACTCCAGTCCGGACACGCCGCTGCACGCCGGCGACGAAATCGCGTTGCTCCCTCCTGTCAGCGGCGGCGCTGGTGGGAGCGATTCGGCGGTGGTGAAGTTGGTTCGCGAGCGCATTGTGCCGCAAGACATAGTGCCTAGAATAGAACGGCCAGAAGACGGAGCCGTCGTCATTTTCGATGGTGTCGTTCGCGACAATAGCCGTGGCCGGCGTACGCTTTATCTCGACTACGAATCCTATGAGAGCATGGCCCTGCAAAAACTTCAGGAGCTAGCGGCCAAAGCTCGCCAGCGTTTCGCTGTCCGTAACCTCGCGATTGTGCACCGACTGGGCCGGATCGAGATTGGTGAAAGCAGCGTCTTGATTGCTGTCTTTTCCGCTCACCGAGCTGCCGCGTTCGACGCATGCCGCTGGCTTATTGATACCCTGAAAAAAACCGTTCCCATCTGGAAAAAAGAGCACTTTGAGGATGGCGCGGTGTGGGCCGACGGCGAACCATTCCCGGCGGAGATCGCGTCGAGAGGTACGGTCACTAATCCGCAAACGCCTGCATCCAAGTGAATAGTCCACCAGTGAAAATCTTCTTCTTAGCTTTGTTGGCGGCCACAGTGTGCCATGCGCAGAGTTCGGGAACTGTTCCCAAACCACCGTGGGTGAAGCCTGCGCCGCCAAAAGCGGCTTCTGCGCAAGATGACAGCACGTTCAAAGTGGACGTGAAGTTGGTGAATGTTTTTGTGACGGTCACAGACGAGCACGGCGCGCCGGTAGCCAACTTGAACAAAGACAATTTCCAGATCTTTGAAGATGAGCGATTACAGAAAATCGCGGTCTTTGACAAAGAGTCGGAGCTGCCACTCTCAATCGTCTTGGATATTGATACCAGTCTCAGCACGCGCAAGGACCTGCCGCTGGAGTTAAATTCGGCCCGGCGTTTTGCGCATGCCATTTTGCGTCCAGTGGACGGCCTGTCACTCTATGGGTTCAGCGAAACCGTCGATCAGGTTGTTCCATTTACGTCGGACCTGAAACTTGTTGATCGCGGAATCCAATCGTTGCATCCCGGTGCGGCGACCGCGATGTATGACGCAATCTATCTCAGTTCAGAGGCACTCGAACCGCAACAAGGCCGGAAGGTGATGGTGGTGATTACTGACGGCGGCGATACGGTAAGCAAGATTGACTACCGCGAGGCGGTGCGTGCGGCGCAGCAGGCGGAAGCGATTGTGTACAGCATCATTGTTGTTCCCATCGAGGCCAGCGCTGGGCGCGACACTGGCGGGGAGCATGCGCTGATGCAACTCTCTGAAGACACTGGCGGCAAATATTATTATGCGACTTCGATTCCCCAGCTCGATCAGGCATTTCGCAGCATCAGCGACGAACTCCGAACGCAATATCTGCTTGCGTATTATCCGGAGCGACGCCTTGCGGATTCCGATTTTCGACGGATCGAAGTGAAGCTTGCCGGCTTGAGCGACTCGTCCGAATATAAGTCGCGGCACCGCACGGGATACTACACGTCGAAGCTGCACTAGCAGGTTTTGCGCAAAGTTCGTAGTATGGAGACCTACTCTGAAAGATGATCGGCCGGTCTCGCGGTGCGTGAGTTCCGGCGTTTCACTCGGGTGTTATTGGCGGTCCTCGCCTGCGCTTACGGGCGAATCTCAACTGAGGGGATGATTAGGGAATGAGCTTGGCTAAGAAGCTTGTGCGAGGTACTGCGAAACTGGGTTTGTTCCTGAGCTTGAGCGTCATCCTTGGAAGTACTATTTGCTACTCGCAGGAAGCGCCGACTACCGGCAAGGTGGAAGGGGTGGTTACCGGCAAAGAAGGCGAAAATATTGCCGTCGCGAAAATCATAATTACCAATAGAGCAAATAAGGAGTCGGTTGCCACCACAACCAACTCCGCGGGTGTTTATGAATCAGCCCAACTCCCCCCGGGAGACTACTCGGTGCGCGTAGATGCCAAGGGATTTGAGAGTCCAGTGGTGCCGGTCACGGTCAGCGCCGGAGTTTCCGCTAAAGCGGATATCCGCGTGTTGCCGTCAGTCGTCGAGGTCAATACCGAAACTGCTGCTCTTGAAGGCGCCCTTAGGGTGGAACAGATTGAAAATCTTCCGGTAAACGGCAGCAATTTTCTTGATCTTGGGCAGCTTGAACCCGGAGTTCAAAACCAGGACGCAAATACGCTCGCTGCCAGCAAGAGCGGCATTCTTTCCATTTCGATCGGCTCCCGGAATGGGCGTGAACCACGAACGCAAATTGATGGCACCGACGTAAGTGACGAAACTTTCGGCCCGCCTGTTCTCAATATCCCTGCAAGTGCAATCCAGGAATTTCGAGTTACACAATCGTTGCCCGGGCTTGCCACTGATTTGGCGTCGTCCGGAGTGGTAAGCATTGTTACGAAATCGGGAACGAATGCGATGCACGGCGAAGCATTCGGCCTATATCGCAATGGGGACATTGCGAGCGCCAACCTCGCTGGCAAAAACACGAATGACTGGACGCAGCAACAGTTCGGCGGTAATCTCGGGGGCGCGCTCATCAAGGACAAACTGTTCTGGTTCATCGATGGAGAGCGCAATCGGCGTGATTTGCAAAACCCTGTGGTTGCTGGGTGGCCGTTCTCGGCGCGAAGCACGAATGTCAGCGAACCCTTTCGCGAAGTAGAAAACACCGACCGGCTCGACTATGTACTTTCGAAGACCGTACGTGCGTTTTACCGCTTCAGCTACGACCAAACCAGCGATGTTCGTGCTTTGGGTTCCGGCCCAAGTATGCAACCGGTTCTAAGCCGTACCAACACGCCCGCGCATACTTTGGGACTGGATTTCTCTACCGGCAGCTCACTCCACAGTGTTCGTTTTGAGTATCTCAGATATAGAAATGTTGTGAGTGATCGCTCGTTCAATGTCGTGGGTGCGTCTAATCCGCTTTCTGACGTGACTATCAACATCGGTGGGGGCGCCACAAACCGGTGCACCTCCGGTTCGTTGTTCTGTTCCGGCCCGAGCTATGTCGCGCCGCAGCAGACGTTTCAATCAAACATGCAATTTCGGTACGACGGCAGCCGGACATGGCGGTCTCGTCACCAGTTGCATTATGGCGTGAGTTTCAATCGCATTCTGGCTGGCGGATTCGCGTCGCTTTACTCGATTGGGCCTACTCTTTCGGACAGCTCAACTGTGCCGCTTCCGTTCAATGTGTTTACCTCGACGGGCGACCCAACAGATCCGTTGAGTTATCCAGTTGAATGGGCGTTCCTCGGAAACGGCCAGGGCTTCTCGTCTGAAAGATCTGAATTCGGACTGCCAGGCGGCGGACAGCGGGACAACCGTCTCGGCGCATACCTGGGCGATTCATGGAAGGTGAAGCCGAGCCTGACAGTGACTTACGGCGTTCACTGGGTTCGCGACACGGGACGGTCAGACAGCGACCTTACAGCGGTTCCGCAGCTTGATGCCTGGGGAACAGGTTTCGGAAGAAAAGTTCGCCAGCCCAACGCAAACTTCGCACCGCAATTGGGGGTCGCTTGGGACCCCTACAACAGCGGACGGACTTCGATCCGAGGCGGAATCGGGCTTTACTACAATGACAATCTTTTCCAGAACGTGATGCTCGACCGCTCGCTCCGCCTGCAAACGGGATCATTCCTGAGCACTCCCGCAGCGTGCGTAGGCGGCGCGCCGGGCGAAATTATTTGGCCGACGAATCCCGGGGTTTCCATTCCCGGGGGCGTGATCAATACGAACGGGACCGTGTCGCCAACCTGGTGCGGCCAGAACATTGGAGCGGCTGGACCGCAGGCGGTCGCGCTGCAGCAGGCTTATCAGCAGGCTGCAGCAGTTGCGACCTCGAATCCAAATTTCATCGGCAACCCGAATGCGTTTGCTGGCCCGAACCAAAATGGGTTGAGCTTGCTTTCTCCGGATTATCAGACTCCCAGGTCGGTGCAAATGAATGTTGGAATCCAGCACGAGCTGCGGCCAGGCTTGGTTTTCAATGCTGACTTTCTTCGAAACGTAAGCACGCGTAATCTGCTCGGAATTGATGTCAACCATGGCGGCTCTGCGAGCACGTTTAACCTTGTGAATGCGATTAATGATCGCGACAACGCCCAGGCAAATGCGATCACATTCGGTGGCAAGTTCGATTGCTTCACGGGCACGAACCAGGTTGGCTGTATGATCGCGTCATTTGGAAGCCCTGCTGCTGCGCTGCAAGCTTATGGCGCCGCCGGCATTGGTGGGCCGGCACAAGTCACTGGTGGCGCGCCATGCCCATTCTGCGCGTTCCCCGGGATTCATCCCAACCAGGGCGTTCTGATCGCTAATTTCCCGTACGGCAGGTCTGTGTTCAGTGGCCTCGACTTGAGTTTGAAACAACAGATTGTCAATTTTGCGCCGGGAATCAAGCACGCTTATCTGCAGCTCTCGTTCTCACGATCAAAATATGTGAGCCAATCCGACGATTCCGGTCTGGCGAGTCTGGCCTCCGATTACGCCAGCCCGACCTTTTTCACCGGGCCGACCGATCTCGACCGCAAGAACCAATTCGCGGTAGGCGGATATTTCGATCTGCCGCGATCGCTTCGACTGGGATTACTAGGGCACTTTGCCAGCCCGCTGCCGGTGACGCTCAGATACCAACAGAATGCCGGTGCTGCCGAGGTGCTGGTCACCGATTGGACTGGCGATGGTTCGACCGGGGACATCGTCGAAAGCAGTCAGGTCGGCTCTTAC
>QHZV01000229.1:4852-6461 GCA_003224785.1 Acidobacteriota bacterium | reverse complement strand
TTCATCGCCCGTTTGCTTGCGGCAGAAAACGATGCTGCACGAGAAGAGCTTATCCACCTGAGCCGCTCGGTTGATTGGAGCCAAATTGTCGCTGACCTCACGGACCGTGTGCGCCAGGAAGTCCACGTGGATACGGGGAAAGCGCATCTGCTGGCCGATATTGCCATGCTTGTGGCGCACGCAACCGGCAACGCGGCGACGCTCGCCAAAGGCCAGCGCGCAAAAGCCAACGCTCTCTATGCCACGGATGAACATCCCGCAGCCATCGAGATGCACCAATCCGCCGCTGCCCTTTTCGAATCCACGGGCGAAATGGAGGAACTGGCACGGACTCTGAGCGGGTCCATTCAACCATTGCTCTTGCTAGGCCGGTATGACGAAGCGCTGGCGGCTGCCAAGCGTGCGCGGTTGATTTTCGGCGAGCAAGGAAACTCCTGGCGGATTGCGCGTCTACAAATCAACATTGGAAACATCTACCACCGGCAAGACCGATTCGCGGAAGCGCTCGATCACTATCAGACCGCCTACAGCGAACTGCTCGCGCACGATGACGCGGAGGGACTGGCAGCGGTCCTAAGCAATCTTTCGCTTTGCTACATCAGCCTGAACGATTTCCCTCGGGCTCTCGAACTTCATCGGAAAGCACGCCACCATTGCACCCAAAAGGGCATGCCGATTTTGGTGGCCTACGCCGACTACAACATCGCTTACTTGTATTTCCTTCGGGGCGAGTACGGGCGTACGATTCAAATGCTCAAAGAGGCAGCGGCAAGCGCAAAGACAGCAGCAGACGCGTATCAGCTTGCTCTCTGCGATTTGGACTTATCCGAAATTTATCTCGAAGTGAACTTGAGCGTCGAAGCTGGCGAGCTGGCACGCGCCGCGCACGAGGCGTTTCAGCACTTGGGTTTCGGATATGAAGGCGCAAAGGCGCTTGCATTCGCAGCTATTGCTGCCAGCCGTCAGGGCCACGCTTTCGAGGGCGTGGACTTATTCTCCCGCGCAAAGGAAATGTTTCTCAGCGACCAGAATTACGTTTGGCCCGCGCTAATTGACCTTCATCAGGCACTCGTATTATTCAATGAAAATCGGCTCTTTGAGGCGCGGCGCCTGTCTGTTTCTGCGCGCGAGTTTTTCATCACATCCTCTATGTCACGCAAGGCTGTGGTGGCAGAACTCCTGCTTGCACGTATTACGTTGCGGATGAATGATGCGGCTGCGGCCCATAGACATTGTCAAGCTGCCCAGGAACTGCTCCTGAGCGTCGACTCGCCAAATTTGTCATACCAGGTTGAATTCCTGCTGGGTGAAATTGAATGGACCAACGGCAATGAGCGTCAGGCGTATGAGTTCTATTCCCGCGCGCGCACTTCGCTCGAAACCCTTCGCGGGAACTTGCGCGCAGAGGAGCTCAAGATCGCATTTTTCAACAACAAATTGGATGTTTACGAGCGCCTGGTTGATCTCTGTTTGCAGCGGCCCAATGGATTTGCGGAAGCCTTCGGGCATATCGAACAGGCGAAGTCACGCAGCTTGATGGATCTGCTAAGTCAACCTGTACACGTTGCCTCGGATAAAGAAGCCGGACAAAGCCAACTAGTTCGCTCCA
>QHZV01000229.1:0-4745 GCA_003224785.1 Acidobacteriota bacterium | reverse complement strand
TCACTTGAAGAAATTCGCAGCACTTTGCCTGCTGACACGGTAATCGTCGAATACTTCTGCGTTCAGGACCGGGTCCTTACCTGCCTACTTAGCCGCGACAGGCTACACATTGTCCCGGTCACACTGCAGTCCCGAGTGCAGAAGCTACTGCAACTCTTGCAGTTCCAACTCTCGAAGTTCCGGCTTGATCCACAATATGTGAACACGTTCCATGATTCCCTGTTGGAAGCGACGCAAACGCATTTGAAAAACCTGTATCAGGAGTTGCTTGCACCGGTCCGCGATTCTCTGGATTCAAAACACCTGGTGTTTGTGCCTCATGGGTTGCTGCATTACGTCCCGATGCATGCCTTGCACGATGGCGAGGGCTATCTCGCAGATCGTTTCGCGATTTCCTATGCTCCGAGCGCGAGTATCTATTCCATTTGTCAAACCCGCGTAGTGAATACATCCGGTGGGTCGCTCATTTTCGGAATTCCCGATGCTCAAGCACCTTCAATCCTCGAAGAAGTCCAGGCGCTTGAAGCAAGCCTGCCGCAACCGAAGCTCTTCATTGGCGATAAGGCAACCCAGGAAGTACTCAAGCAGGAAGGCCCCAACAGTCGGACTGTTCACATAGCTACGCACGGATATTTTCGGCAGGACAATCCGATGTTCTCTTCTATCCGGCTTGGCGGCTCGTACCTGAGCTTGTACGACCTCTATCATCTCGATTTGCCGGTGGACCTGGTTGTGCTGAGCGGTTGCGCAACCGGAATGAACGTAATCAAGCCAGGTGACGAACAGATTGGCCTGGTTCGCGGACTACTCCAAGCCGGAGCTCAATCCCTGCTGTTGAGTCTTTGGGATGTGCACGATAGCAGCACGAAGGATTTCATGGTGAAGTTCTACGGCCACTTGCAGCGCGGAGCGACAAAGGCTGTGGCATTGCAGCAGGCGATGCTTGAGCTCCGCGACCGCTACCCGCATCCGTACTATTGGGCTCCTTTCTCATTGATAGGAAAGGGGTAAGTAGATTTTTAGGCCAGCCTATATTTTTCCGGTCGGAAAGCCTCCCTTTATAACCAGAAAACAAGGCCCGGGTAACTGTGGCGCAGGATGCCAAAGCGAACCGGCCGCTAAACCGCGAAGCGTGAGGTGAAGATGGAGCATTTTTCAGAGCAAGTCTGGGCAGACTCGGTGCGCGGAACTGGCACCTCCGAGAACTTACATTTGCTGGAACTACACCTGTCCGATGGGTGCAAGGAGTGCGCCGCGACAATGCAGGTATGGGAGCAAGTTCGAGAAATCGGAGCTCGCGAAAGCGCCTATAACCCTCCGCAAGCCGCGGTGCGTATGGCGAAGCTGGAATTCGTCGCGAGTCGCCTTTACGAGGCTCGGGAGGTCGTAGCAAGTCTGGCGTTTGACACGCTCTCGCAGCCGCTGCTGGCTGGAGTGCGATCCGTGGCTCCGGCGCCAGCACGACAGATGGTGTACGAAGCGGAAGGCCTTACGGTCGATTTGCGGTTCGACTCGCAGGCCCAACCAAGCAAAGTTCATTTGATCGGCCAGGTACTCGACAAGCGAGTGCCACGGACCAATCTGGGTGACGCGTGTGTCATTTTGTGGACCGACGGGGGGTTGCCGGTGGTCGAAACCACGACAAACGGTCTTGGCGAGTTCACGCTGGAATTCGCAAATTTGAACAATTTAAGACTCTCAATTCAGGTTGGCAGGACACAAATCCGTATTCCTTTGAGCAACTTAGTTCCAATGAATGGCATGCATGCAGATACGGGAGAACCCGACATTGGTAACCAATAAAACATTACAGCTGTAAGTAGCGGGGGCACAGACAGTGCCCTACACTTTCGGAACTGTCCCGAAACGGGAGAGAAAAAACAACATGAACACGATATCTAAAACCAAAGTAAGTTTCGTTCGAGGCAGCGCAGCCGCTTTTGTGCTGATGGCCCTTTTGGCCTTTTCTGCGCCTTCAGCCCAGGCCCAAACGCGCTTGATTGTGCGCGACTCGCTGGGACTATCAGGAATTAAGCTCACTTGCGCCCTGCTGGGTTGTGACGTGAACGGCGGACTGGGCGATCCGCAGGGTCAATTATTTTTGGTCACCTTCCCTTCGATTCTGAACCCTGCAACCAGCATTCTGAAGCTCAGCCTTCAGCTTGGAATCGTGAGCGTCGAAATTGATCAGAAGGTGAAAACTCAGGAAGCCTACGCTGGTCCCGCACCGTCCTATTTGAGCGACAAAACGCCCACGAGCTACTACGGGACTACGGTATGGCACGGTTACGTAGCACAGCCCGCGAACACCCTGATTCGAACCAGTTACACACAATCGACGTACCACGCTACAGGTTCTGGAGTCACAGTAGCCGTCATTGATACCGGTGTGGATCCCACCAACCCGGTGCTGCAGAATTCACTCGTCTTTGGATACGACTTTACTCGCAACGCCAACGGTGGCTCCGAGAAAGCGGACGTCAACACGTCGCCAGACTTGAGCTCGGCTCAAACTGCAGAGGTAAACCAGCGCACGGTCGCAGTGCTCGATCAGCGCACCGTGGCAGTTCTTGATGGGTCTGGTTACTCGGCCTTTGGCCACGGAACCATGACTTCAGGCATTGTGCACCTGGTTGCGCCGCAGGCGAAAATCATGCCGCTCAAGGCCTTCAACGCCGATGGGACCGGCTATGACTCGGATGTGCTGCGCGCCATCTACTACGCAGTGAAGAACGGCGCCAACGTCTTAAACATGAGCTTTGATTACACGGCGTATTCGCCTGAACTGGCCAATGCCATCAAATATGCGAATAAGAACGGCGTGGTTTCGGTGGCTTCGGCAGGAAACGACGGACAGCAGATCGCCGTCTATCCGGGCGCGTTGCCTTCCGTGATCGACGTTGCTTCGACTTCGAACTCGGATATTCAATCTGTCTTCACCAATTACGGCGCGCCGCCAGTCTGGATCGCCGCACCTGGGGAGGGCGTCGTCACAACCTATCCCTGGGGTACATACGCCGCCGGCTGGGGCACTTCGTTCAGTGCGCCACTCGTCAGCGGCACTGCCGCCCTGATGCTGGGTACGAACGGAAACTGTACGGCCTCCAACGTTGCTCCTGGATTGGCGCATGCGGTTTCGATATCCGATCCGCAGCTGGGTTATGGACGCTTGGACACATACCTTGCGGTTCGGTCGTGTCACTGATCGAAGGAAATGAAAGCTACGGTTGACTACATGAAGGCAGCCACCATCGCGGAGTTGGGAAGTCCAATTGTGGACGACTCCGCGTGGTTGCGTCTTCGTGTGAAGGAACTCGAAGAGCAGCACCTCACATTCCGTAATTCGCTGATCTGCGGATTTAACCAGCTACTCGATCTAAAAGACATTAGCACCGGGGTCCACAGCACTCGCCTGGCGGAGTGGGCAATTCGCGTGGCCCGCAAGCTCAATATTCCGGAAGAACATCTTTATCAGGTTGAGGTCGCCGCGTTGCTTCATGACATTGGAAAAATCGGAGTGCCAGACGCGATTCTGAAGAAGCAAGGGCCGCTCACGCCTGATGAACGGGCACTGATCAACCGCCATCCCGAGTACAGTTGGTCGATCTTGCGTCTGTTTCCTGGCCTTGAGGATGCCAGCTTATACGCGTTGCACCATCATGAAAACCTGGACGGCACGGGATACCCGGCGGGTTTGAAAGAAACCGAAATCCCGCTCGTCTCGCGCATCGTGTCTGTCATCGACGCCTACGATGCCATGGTTTCAAACCGCTGTTATCGCAAGGGTCTCCCTCACACAGAGGCGGTCCGCAGGCTGTGCGAAAGCTCTGGAACTCAGTTTGATTTGCAGGTCGTGCAAGCGTTCATTCCTATTGCTGAGCAAGAAGCCGACGCTGTTTTCGCTGCGGCCGGTACGAGCGCAGAAGCTGCATTGTAGGCTGAACTCAGTTACCGCAAAGGCCCTCTTTCACAAAAAAAGGCCGATGGGATTTTTGGAGACACGAGGGTGGGGTACCACGAACCTGAGCCGCACCTGTATTCCTTCGAATTTCAGCGATGGCGGCTGGCGTCACAGATTGGCTGTGGGATGTGAATGACCTTCGTAGCACTGTGGGAGTCATACGAGCGGAGGGCGGAAAGAGCAGCGTAATTGTGGCAAGCCTAAATGAGCACGACTACGCTTTTCTTGGCCAGCCATTCCCCTTGATACAACTTCATGGCCGTTGTACCCGCAACGAAGCCACCGCCGTGGGCCAAAACAGAACGGGCAACTTCTCATGGGCGCGCTTGGCCGGTGTCCAGACGTTGAGGTTCAGACAATCCTCACTGGGCGGGCAGGTTTTCGATTGCGGGATTCGACTGTATGCACGCCCGACCGAACTGGTCTGGCAATCGAACGCCCTTCCATTTTGGCGCCGGTTGTGGAGGACGCCAGCGGAGATCTCCTGTGGGCGGAGCGGCGTAAGGAATACCTCGATAGATTCTGAGCCCGTCTTCTACTTTGCCCTTGAGCAGGCCGCCTTCTCTTTCACCTGGTCAGCGAAATCCGCTCGCCCGTGCAGCGGTAGCAAGGATAGTGTTATTAGGTTTGTGGCAAGAGCGTACTTCCAGTGCTTGAAAGGAACTATGCCTCAAATTTCTGCAAATCTCGCGCTCGCTAGGAAAGCCTTTCGCGAGCACGGAGGAATGCTTCGAACCGCCAACGCGCTGCGTCTGGGAATTCACCCGCGCTCCCTGTATGCTCT
>QHZV01000228.1 GCA_003224785.1 Acidobacteriota bacterium | reverse complement strand
CTCTCGTTGAGCTTATGCCGTATCTGCCTCAACAATCACAACCTTCAGGTCGGCGGGCGGAGCGCGTCCGCTTCGAAGAGAGCACTCCTGTCGTATTGCGATTCGCAGATGGGAAGCGTTCGTCCGGGCAACTGCAAGTGATTTCGACCACGGGCGGATTGCTCTGTTTGTCACAGCCGTTGCAACCTGGGGTCGTCGGCAAACTGATGTTTCTGATTCAGGGCGGCACGGTGCTGGGCGATGCCCAGATGCTGACCCCGGTGTCGTGGGAGCGACAACCGTTTCGCTTCCTCACGCTGCACGAAGATGACCGCACGCGCTTGCAATCGGCGATTCAGTCGCGACTCGCAAAGACTCGCAAACAAACTGAGCAACGCGGCCGCGAGCGCGAACAGATGGAAAATTTCAGAGCCTGGTAGGAAGCAGTCAGCCACTCAGCATTTACATGCCGAGCTAAGCGTCCAAACTAGCCCTCTTCCTCGCGTCTCTGCTCCTGATATCAATTCCCAATTGCTCGGCTTTTTTATACAGATGGCTGCGCTCGAGGCCCAGGGCTTTCGCTGCGTTCGTCATGTGGAACCCGGCGCGTTTTAGTTCTGACAAGATCACTTCCCGTTCGAAATTCTCAACCCGGCTCGCCAAGTTTCCGCTTCCACAGTTGCCATCCGAGGCCTCTGTGCTTGGCGCAAATACTGAACGGACCGTCCGCTCGTCAATTTCATTCGACGTCGCGAGTAGCATCAGGCGCTCCACGGCATTGCGCAGTTCCCGAATGTTCCCCGGCCATGCATTCTGCTGCAGGAGCTGAATTGCTTCCGGAGTGAACGTGACCGGTTTCCAATTATTTTGCGAGCATACCTGTGCGGCAAGATGCTCAACCAGGGCGGGAATATCTTCGCGGCGCTCCCGCAACGGCGGAAGTGCGAGCGGAAAAACATAGACGCGGTGAAAAAGATCTTGACGGAATTTTCCGTCTCGCACCAATGCTTCCAGGTTGCGGTGAGTAGCGACGATCACGCGAACGTCAACCTGAATCGGTTTGGCCGCGCCTATGCGCTCAACTTCCCCCTCCTCGAGAACGCGAAGGAGCTTGGCCTGCATAGGCTGTGGCATGTCGCCGATCTCGTCAAGAAATAGCGTGCCTCGCTCCGCTTGCTCGAATTTGCCGACATGGCGTGCGGCCGCGCCCGTGAATGATCCTTTTTCGTGTCCGAATAATTCGGACTCGATCAGTTCGGCTGGGACCGCGGCGCAATTCAAAGCGATGAAGGGGCGCCGTTCTGGCCGAGAATGCACACGCGAGTCTCAGTCGGAGCAACGCGGTCCACCTGCGCCATTACTTTCTTCATGGCGTCGCCGGTCCACACGATTTCGTGCTTTCCGAGCCGCTGGCGGAGGTTGCGATTCTCCGTTTCAAGCCGCTGCACATTGAGAGTGTTTTCGACCGTGAGCAGAAGCTTGTCGGTGGAGATCGGTTTTTCGAGGAAGTCCAGAGCACCAAGCTTGGTGGCGCGTACCGCCATTTCAATGTGCGCCTGCCCCGACATCATGACCACGGGTGTGGTCACGCCAAGGGATCGCAATTCTTCGAGAAACGTGAGCCCATCTTTGCCCGGCATGACGACGTCGGAGAAGATCATGTCGAAATCATCGGACTTGGCCAGCTCTATCGCTTTGGCCACGTTGTCGCAGACCGTTGCTTCGTGCCCAGCCAACCGGAATGCACGCG
The DNA here is from genome assembly GCA_003224785.1 of Acidobacteriota bacterium. Classification (GTDB taxonomy): domain Bacteria; phylum Acidobacteriota; class Terriglobia; order Terriglobales; family Acidobacteriaceae; genus Gp1-AA145. The sequence goes on along the minus strand of QHZV01000228.1, from coordinate 4,399 downwards.
ACAGCGAGGCCAGAGTGCTGGCTTCATCGTCCACAATCAACAGATTGGCTTTCGCTGGCAAACCTTTTTTCTCCGCGAAATTCGAGCTTTAGACACTGCGCATTCTAAACGTGAGTCCCCTGCGCCGCTGGCAGCTTATCCAAGTTCGCCGGCAGCTCGATGATAAACGTTGTTCCTTTGCCCGGTTCGCTAGTGAGGCTGATCCGCCCGCCATGGTCGCTCACAATGGACTGAACAATTGCCAGTCCAAGCCCAGTGCCGCCCAGCTTGCTCGGGTAATAAGGAGTGAACAGCCGCTCGCACTCCTCAGGCGCCATACCCTTCCCGGTGTCGGACACTGCTATGCGGGCGGAATGCTGTTCCACGCTAGTGCTCAGGGTCAGTGTGCCGCCCGTGGGCATGGCATCAATGGCGTTAAGAATTAGATTCGAGAGTGCGCGATGTAATAAATCCGGGTCAGCCGCAACTCGGGTTTTCGCATTGCGGACATCCGATGCCGGATCACCCAACAATCGGGGGCGTTGGAAGTGCACCTTAATCTTTGCGCCGACAAACTGGGCTTGGTGTAGTTTGACTACCTCTTTTAACAGCTCGTTTAAATCAACGCTCTGAAAATTCGGCTGCGGCATTTTCGAAAACTCGCTGAATCGGCCAATGATATTTTTCAAGTGCGAGATTTCTGTCAGCAAGGTAGTCGCGCTTTCTCGGAAGGTTTCATCGAACTGCTGCTGCCCTTGCTCGCGCGCGCGGAGAAGATTTTCTACCGTGAGTTGCAGTGGAAAGAGCGGGTTCTTCAATTCGTGGGCTAAGCGCCGGGCCAGTTCTCGCCATGCCGCAACGCGCTCGGATTGCACCAGCCGTTCCTGTTGATCGAGCAGTTCATGGGTCATGCGATTGAAAGCGTCGGCAAGTTCGCCGATTTCGTCGGACGAACTGGTTTCCACTCGCGTGTTCCAGTTCCCTTCTGCAACTTCATGGGCGGCGTGGGCCAGGCGCTCAACTGGACGCGTGACCCGGGCCGCCGCCCAACTGCTGAGTAACACTGCCAACAACAATCCGGTCCCGGCTGCAAGCAATGCTGCTGAACGAATCTGGTTGCGCAGTTCGGCATAAGGCCGCCGCGAACTTCCCACCAACAAAATGCCGAGGAGCTGTTTGTTTTCTCCCGTGAGAGGTATTGCATTTACGGTTTCCTCGTCCGCGGCGTTCGCAGCAGTGATTATTGCAGTCGCATCCTTTTCTCTGAACTGTACTTCCCGAATCAAAGGCGCGAGTGCCAGGGCGTCCTCAGCGGAACCGGACGCGCTGATCAAATGCTCGGGAGCAAACTTTTCGCTGCCGGAGTTCAGGTTCTCGTAAAGCATCACGCGCATCCCGGTCGGAAGATCGAGGCTCTCCAGGAAACTTCGATCCAAACGGATTCCGCCAATGATGTACAAGACGTGATCTGCATCCGGCATAGTTCGAACAAAGAACAAACCGAGCGCCGAGCCTTCGGGAGTCTCTTCTTCTTTCAAGAATGCAGTTGTCGGCACATTCGCGCGCGCCAGCGGCTCCTTGTAGCCGAACTTCGCCGGCCATTGCGCCGAGGAGATGATGGTGCCGCGATCGTCGGCGAACTCGAGGAAGTCGAGGCGCTGGGCTTCGGCAAGGACCTGTGCGTCGTCGAGAAACACGCTGTAATCAGGAATCGGCTTCGCGGCGGCGACCGCGATTCTACTTGTCTCTGGGGCAACGGCAGTTGCCTGAATTCTGCGGGCAACCTCATCTCCACGGCGATTAAATTCACGCCGGAACTGCGCAACCAGCGCCGCCGTGCGCTCGTCGTTCGCGCGATCGAACGCCCGCCGCGCCATTGCAGAAACGATCAGCGCGACGGCAGCGACGGACACAACTACCGTGAGCGCAAAGAGCAGAAGGAGCCTGCGGCGGAACCTCATGGCTTTTCCGGCGAGAGCCAGATATTTGCGAGTTGCCATTCGCCGCTGGGAAGCATGGTCAAATCGTGCACGTTCGCACGCAAAGCGATGGCGCTGCGCAGGTGAATCAAAGGAATCACGCGCTGCGTGTGCAGCAGAGAAGTCTCTGCTGAATAAAGCGCCGTTACGGAAGAATTGCTGAATTTTGGTTCGGGCAGCTGCAGAGCTTTCGCCAATTCCGACATCGCAACGTGCGGTTCGGAGGATGACAAGGGTGTCCGCAGCAGATGGAGGTCGACCGCACCGGTGCTCGCAAGCTGCAATGTAATTCCCACGTCACGCGCGTTCAGAAGAATCCGCTCAGCAATCAGGCGCAAAGTCGGATCGGACGCCTCGTAACCAAGCGTCAATGGGGGAGGACGGCGCCCTTGAATCCGTTCTTGACGAACATTTTCAGCGCCTCCGTGGATCGGAAATGTGAACGCGTATCCAGTCTCCCAGTTCGGTAACATGGTTCCGGTCGGCGCACCGCCGCCTTGCAGAACGACATTGTTGATTGCGGTTGTGTCTATGCTCATCGCCAGCGCCGTTCGCGCGTGCGCCTCGTCTTCCGATTTTGGGCCTTCGGCGAAGACCAATGCCATCAGTTTCGATGCTTCCGAATTAATGACCGTCCGCCCTTCCGCTAGCGAACGGTGAATGTTCTCCGGCGCAATTTCGATGACGTCGGCTTTGCCCAGATCGAACATCGTCAGTTGTTCGCGATAGTCTTTGCCAAAATCAATCTCAATCGAATCCAGAAATGGCCTTCCCGCCCAGTATTGATCGTTGGCCTTCAGCGACAAATGCCTCGGATCCCATTGCGCAATGACAAATGGACCGGTGCCGCTCATTTTGTTGCCTGCTCGCCGGAAAATGCCATTGCGCTCGAGCGCGAGTTCGGCTGGAAGCTGGGGAGCGGCAGCATCGGTCTCGATCGTGACTGTGTTTCCGTCCGGCACGATCTTCCAATTCGGATTGCCCGCCCGAAGCGATGCTGCGACCGCGTTCGCATCGATAATTGCGCCATCGTGAAAACTGACACCGTTGCGCAGAAGAAAGCGCCAGCGCTGGTTCCCTGGTTCGGCTTGCCAGGAGGTAGCGAGACCGGATTGCGGATAGCCATGGTCGTCGAGCTTTAGCAGGGTTTCGAAAACTACGCGCGTTAAACCGGCTGGCCCGGTAACCGCAAGACTTCCGGGATCGAGAGATCCAGGCGCTTCTTTCGCGGCAACCCGCAGCGTTCCGCCATAATGTGGACGCACTTCCGCCACAACCGGGGCGGTCCACAGAAAGCTACTGGCCGCAAGCAAGATTGAGCAGGTTCGCTTCATAGTTGCCGTTCTCTGCATTGTGGACCACTGCGATCGCGGTCTCTCCGTTCTGCGCGGTCCACAACGCCGTGACACTTCCGCTTAAATCGACCTTCTGACTCACAGTCACCGGCTCGCGATCTGGAAATTCGAACGTTTGGATTGCGTCCGCCGAGTCGTTCTCCGCCGACGTCGCTAAGACCTGCCCACCAGCGCGGCACGGCGTGCGAATGGACGCAATGTCGCTGCCCCAGCGAACCTTCGGCAGGGTTTGCTGGTTGATTCCATCCAGCAAATGCAATTGACCGTCCACGCCGGCCAAAATCCACAACGCATATTTTTCGCGCGGGACAGCGGCAGCTGAATAGAACGCCGTCGCGGATTTCTGCTGGCCAATTCCGGGAACCAACGCACCCGTGAAAAAATTTCGCGACGGCGCGAAAAACGCCGCCAGGGTAGTTTCGTCGGTTTGCAGCGGCCAGGGATCGTCGCTATGCGCACAGTTGATTCCGAGCGGAGCGGCGTTCGTGCTGTGGCAGACCACTCCGGGTAGATACGCGTCGAACAGGTGGTCCTTGCGTAACACGATTCTGCCGCGAAGGTCGCGCGGAAGAGGGCGGTCATTGCTGATGACGAGCGGCTGGCCGGCATTCCAATGGTTGTCGCGAAATTCGTATGGAGTGATCGCACCCGCGCCCAGCACCAGCATTCTTCGAGGACTTCCTTCGATCACCGCCGCATCAAGAATCGGATCGGCTTGCGAGACGAGCATCGTGGCGTGAAGCGTCAGTGGTGGCAAGTTTTGCGCCGCCACAGCAGATTCTGGACGAGGGATGGAGACCATCAGTGTGGATAGCTCGTTTGCTCCCTGCCTGACCTCCGCCACCCACACGTAATTTTGCAGGCTTTCGGACAGTGTGACTGTGACTGTACCCGCCGCCTGTTCAGGTTGCCAGACGCGGACTCCAGAACTCGCGAGTGAACTGGTCAACTCGCGGCGAATCGCTTCCACATCCGGTGCGCTGACCGAGGAACGGTTGGTGATGTCCAGTGCGATCACGCCGGGGCCGGTAACGGCTGCGATCTTGGCAGAGAGTTGCGCAATCAGTGGACGCCAATCGGTGGCCT
>QHZV01000018.1 GCA_003224785.1 Acidobacteriota bacterium | reverse complement strand
GGCCTTCCGACCCGCCGACCGCCAGGAACAATTTCACCGGCAGTTCTTTGTGAGTGTGCGCATATTCGGCTTCCTGCTTGAAGGTGTATTCGTCAGCGTAATTCACCGCCGGACTGCCCGCCATGTATGCGGAGAAAAGTCCAGGATCGGTGAACAACGCATACAGTGTGAACAACCCAGCGTAGGAACTGCCTTGCAGCACACGGCGCGAAGAATCACCTCGATAATTCACTTCAATAAAGGGGATCAATTCCGTCTTCAGGAATTTGAGGAACTTCGGTCCATCACCCGATCCCTTTACCTGCGCGACAGCGGTCGGAATGTCGTCCTTGCCCGCAGGCTACCGTAATCCGCGTTTTCACCCGAGTAGGTGATGCCCACCAATAACTTGTCGTACACCAGGCCGCCAAGCACCGCGTCCATTAGTTTGAAGTCCCACTGTCCGTCAAGAATGTAGAGCACCGGGTATTTTGTGTTCTTATCCTGTGCGTAGTCCGAAGGCAGATGAATGTAGAGGTCATAGTCGCGACCGGTCGAAGTTGATCGCATTGTCCGCACTTGCGAATCGGGGATAGTCACCCTGGGGAAAGTCTGTGGACGCGTCTCGGGTGGCTGCTGGCCACTCACCATGTTAACCAGGACAGTGAACAGGCAAAGCAATATTGCGAAAACTTGTGTGACCGGCTTCATCAGTGACTACCTCCTTGGCGATTACCTCTCCCTTGTAGTGAGAATTAGACGTTCATCTGGCCTTTTTGTCGCGGAAGCAATGAGAATGCCACGGCAGATGAACTGGACCAAGAGAGCCGGCCATGAATGGCAGCCCTTCCACGTCATTCTGCAATTAATGTCTTGCATGTAAAGCTCCGCCCGGAGCGCAGTCGAAGGGATGGGGCGGTCTCGTGGATCTTGTCGCTTAACAATCTATTGACAATCGGTTTCTTGACAGTCGAAACTCCGCCAGAGTAGCGTTAATTGCTCGACCCAGCTGTGGATTTTCTCTCAGCCACTTCCTCGAAACCAGCCGCGGACGGGCCATTCGCCAACTCTCAGGAGCGGAGGACCTTATGCGCAAAATCCTACTTGTTGTGATTTTGGTTGTCCTGACCCTGTCTGCGGTCTCAGCACTTGCAGGTACGATCTCAGGAAGTTTGACCTTCTCAAACAGTGCTTTGCTTCGTCCCGAAGGCGAAAGCGAGCCGGCTATCGGAATTGCCAGCGACGGTACCATGGCCGTGACCGGGCTTCAGTGGTTGTTCGATCCGAATTTCTTTGGCACACATTTGTGGGTAGGACCCTTTGGCTCGACGCCCACCTTTGAGGGCTTGTTGGACTCCGGATTGCGGAAGCCTGGCAAGATCGTGTTCGGCAGCGGTGATGCCGATTTTGATATCGGCTCAACCGGCACCCTGCACGCGACTACGCTCATATTTTTTATTAATCCGGTCTTCAACAAGGCCCAGCTCGGCGTTTCGGCAGTCATTTGTCCCAACGTAACTTCACCAAGCTTCAGCCTTACTGGCTGCAGTAGGCATTTTGTGGATACAACCGAAAGCGACCGCGACTGGATCACTTCCGATGGGCCGCACGTGTATCTCTCATACCACGACTCCGGCGTGAGCTCTCTAATTCACGTGCAGCGCTCCGACGACGACGGGTTCACCTGGCACAGAGTTGGAGATCCGATAGTCGGACACGGCAGAACGACCGCGGGCGCAACCTTCAACAATATTCAGGGCAATTTGGTGGCGGATTCACTGACCCACAATGTTTACGATATCTATGCGTCAGGTCAGCCGGGAATTCTGAAGGCCAAGACTTTCACCGCGAATCATATTTTTGTTTCTCGCAGCACGGATGGTGGAAAGCATTGGACCTCAACTCTGGTATTTCAGCTTCCGCCGCCAGCGACCTTTGACAATGTCTTTCCGGCGATCGCGGTAGATCCGGCCAATGGCAACGTGTACGCCACTTTCTCCGAAGGACACCACGTGTACTTCTCCATGTCGAGTGATCAAGGGACGACCTGGTCGCCGGCGGTAATCGTGAACATAGCGCCCGCAACCACGGCGATTTTTCCCTGGATTGCGGCGAACGCAGGCAGGGTTGATGTTGTTTATTACGGGACCACGGCCGCCAGCAAGAATGATCCGAGCGCAGTGTGGAATACGTATTTGGCGCAGACGACCGATAACGGCGCAAGCTTTACTCAGAGCATGGCAAGCAACTCACCAAACCATGTTGGAGAGATCTGCACGAACGGCACTGGCTGCGCCCCAGGCACGCGGAATTTGCTCGATCTATTTAAGGTGGCCATCAACCCAGGCGATGGCCGTGCCGGCATCATCTACACGGATGACACGCTAACGAAAGATAGCAGCGGCAATCCTTTGCCGCAGATTGTGCTGGCCCAACAGCAGTAGAGTCCAGTGGCAGCAGACATGGCGTGGGCTGACGCCCACGCCTTTTTATTTGTGGGTCGGAAGCCCTTCCCTAAACGGCGAATCTTTTTTTGATGAAGCGCGGCGCCAAACGTGCATTGCTGTGGTGTCTGTATATCCTGACTGACGGAATTGGCATTGGACTTCTTCCCCGTAGAAGCCAATACCGAGAAAATCCTAAACGTAGCCGTGTTCGTAACCGGGACTGACAATCCCGTGATTCTAATGAGATGGTGCCGAAGAAGGGACTCGAACCCCCACACCCTTGCGGGTACATGGACCTGAACCATGCGCGTCTGCCAATTCCGCCACTTCGGCAAGTGACTGCGTAGTGCGGCGGCCGAGACCGCCTTGAAGGAAGATACCGCGACCTCTATTCTTACAAGGCAGAAACTGAGTGTCAAACAGGTGCGCGATTTCTGGGTTCTCGCACGCGCATCAAATTGGAAATTTTTTATGGTGAAGCCAATGCCTCGCAAACGAACCGTCCAGCCAAAAGCAAAGTTGCAGGTGGAGGTTGCGCAGCTGCGCACACTGGCACATGACTTGAGCAATGCGCTTGAGGCCATTCTGCAGGCATCCTATCTTGTGAGCCGGGGAAAGCTCGATGCCGACACCAAGCGATGGGCGCAGTTGATCGAAACATCTTCGCAAGAAGCAGCGCGCATCAACCGCGAAATAAGAAAATCGCTGCGCGCTCTCGGAGAGGAGTGATCCCACTAATTCGCTAGCATTCGTCTAAAATGTGATCTCTATTCGCACTTCATAAGGAGAGAAAGATGGAAAGAAAAGCGAGCGCAGTTTGGACGGGCGGCCTGAAGGATGGCAAAGGAGAATTTTCGGCGCCCAGCGGAGTTTTTTCGCACACTCCGTATTCATTCAAGACACGTTTTGAGGATGCACCGGGAACAAATCCGGAAGAGTTGATCGCGGCGGCCCACGCGTCGTGTTTTTCCATGGCACTCTCGGCGCAACTCGGAGCCGCGAATCTGACGCCCGAAAGCATCAACACTACGGCGAACCTAAAAATGGAAAAATTGGAAGCGGGCTGGGCGATTACGGCCGTCCACCTCGATGTCAGCGCACGCGTGCCGAAGGCGGACGACGCAGCATTTCAGAAAGCAGCAGAGAACGCTAAAGCCGGATGCCCGGTTTCGAAAGTCTTGAACGCGAAGATCACGATGAGCGCAAAGCTGGTTTCGTAGGACCTCAATAGAAATCGGAGCAGCTCAAGTAATAGCCGCAGCCTGGACACTTCAGTTTGCAGCGATGATCCACGAGTTGAGCAGAACAATTAGGACAGAAGCGAGAAGGATCCGGAACCGGGGCGGCCTTCTCGTGTCTCGCTTGGGCGAGGTCCGGCTTCTCCATGGGGTGGAACTTAGCATTTACGAAGCTAGGTTTCAACGTTTCAAAGTTTCAGAGGTTTCAAACCGGTAAACCCGAAACCTCTGAAACCTTGCACTCCTAAAATCCTGGCAGGAATGAATACCCAATTGAGACGGTAAATCGCGCAGCGTTGGCGTTGTTATATTCCTGATTATTATGGATTACGTAATAGTGGACCTCCGGCCGGATGAAGGCGTGTCCCCAGAAGTAGTAACGTATGTCCGCGCCGAAGTGACCGGCAAAATGATTACTGCTCTGATAATTTGTGCAGCCGGAGAAGGCCCCGCACTGAATGTAAGGCGTGTAAAACCTGAGGTCTTCGCCTCCGATGCCGGCCATCACGTCAGCGCCAAACTTCTTCTCGAATGTACGCGCGTAAACCGCGTTGATGTCATAAAAGATCGGGCGCACCGGAGCAAGAATGCCGAAATTGTTAGAGGCCCCACTGTAGATCGAGCGGTGCGCACGCCACGACACGTCACCGCCAAATCCGATGTGATGCTTGAGTATGACCATTCCGCTGAAGCTCGGGTATAGGCCTCCGCTCAGAGACGGGAAAATGCCGGTTGAAGTGGTGGTAGCAGATGGGGCAGTGACCGTGCCAAAACCAAATGCGGCGTGGAATTCCTGGGCCTGAGCAGCGAGCCCAAGTGCGAACACAATAACCAGCGAGACCAATATCTTTCTCACATAATCTCCTGTTGACGCGATTCTTAATGCAGCCAATAAACCCGGAAACACGAATATAGTTCCGCGGAATAGCAAAAACAAATGGCGAGTATCGCTGCGCGAGCTCGTTTTCGGTTCGATGCTGGGATCAGGTTTTTGGTTATTTGACGGCAACCACGTGGTAACGGACTTATGCGCCGTTTAGCCCTTCACGCTGATTTTCGAGAATGAGAGGATCGCGGTCCCTGGTCGTGGCGTGCCGAGCCAGGTCGCTGGACGAAACGTGGTAAAAATCAGCATGTTTTTGACCGGATGAGGAAGATCCGCAAGCTCGTCAGGTTTTGAGAGGATGCGATAGTCCTGCACCCGGCCGTTCGCGTCCACGTAGGCCTCGATGACGAGGGAATCGGGAGTGATCGCGCCCAGGGTGAAGCCGAAATTAGTTTCCTGCAAGACCGGCTCTGTGGCCAAGATGAGGGGAACATCGGCGGCGTTGGCCTGTACCGGCATCGGAGAACTCAACAGCGCGGCGAGCAGGCCGAAGGCCAAAACGGTCGCGACTAATCCAGTGGTCGCGGGCACCATAAACACACTCAGCGCATTTTCAAGTCGCACCCTTAGGCCTTCAAGATATGGACGCCGACGGCGGGCGGCCTCACGTGAGAGGGCAAGCCGCAGTCTGAGTGACAAATCGGCTGGAGCTTTAGTGCGGCCGATCGCGGATACCAGCGTCTGAGTACGACGAAGCGCCTCATATTCAGCGCCGCACAAGCCGCATGTTCGCAAGTGCCCGCTCAACTCGTGCATCTGCCTGCCTGAGACGGAACCGTCGAGGTAAGCGGACAGCATGGATTTGACCTGAGCACAAGTCATGATGTCACCTCAACTCGCGCGTGTTTGATCCCGTGTCTGCCATCGCCATCTTCCTGTTCAATACTCACGCCGATCTCTGCGCCAACTTCTCTGATGTATCCCGTCAATCTTTTTCTCAACGCATCCCGCCCACGCGTGATCCTTGACTTCACCGTGCCCAACGAGACTTGGGTAAGGTAGGGCTCTGCTACTTCTCTAAGTTCCTCTTCAACACGGGCGCGCAACTCGTGATCGGCAACGGTTTCAAAAGGAGACTTGTGATGGTCCACCAGCGCCGGATTCGCATCTTGAGGGGCGCTGTAATCTGAACTATTCTCGCCCGGCTCCATCGAAGTTTCTTTGGATTTGTGTCGGAACCACCAGCGACGCCGATTT
>QHZV01000017.1 GCA_003224785.1 Acidobacteriota bacterium | reverse complement strand
ACTGCGCATGGAAATACAGGGTGTCGGGCGCCAGCGGAGAGCGATACTCGCGCCAGTCAATGTTCCAGTAGAGAGAATCAATTCGTTCCTGACCTTCATCCGTGACCGTGATACGGGCGTGTTTTTGAAACGGCATCGGAAAGAAGCAGTTCAATGCCTTATCAGCACCCACCGACAGAGGGATGGATTGATATAGAAAATATTCTCCGTTCCCCAGTCCAAAGAAATCGCCGATTGGCGCTTCCACGCTCGGAGTCTTCTCATCGTCCCAGTACATGCGCAGGACGATCTTCTTCAGATGGAATTGCTCGCGGTCCGCGATGGTGAACCAGATGTGCGAAATTTCGCCTGGGCCGTTTTCATCCAGCACCGTGATTGTGCTTCTTGACGGAACTGGGCGTGCGTCGGCATTTCCACCAGTACGGTCATAACTTGAAGATCGCTTCAGGACATAGTCATGGGGCTTCGTTAGCTCAGACAATTGGTCAGGGCCGATCTGTGCAGGCAAATATTCCCCCATTGTTCCCACGAAGAAGGCAAGGCAAACAACAGTAAGGAATCTGTGCATGGCTGGGCTCCCAGAATATCGCGGGCTGCATAATAGCAAAGTAAACATCTCCGGGCGAGGTCAGAGTCAAATAAACAGGCCATAAACAAAACTTTTTGCAAGATTTGCCGCATCGTACTTTCTTTAGTACCGGCTTCCTGTCATGCTATTCACCGCAGGTGGAGGTTACCATGCGCATTCTGATCGTTCCAGTTTTGCTTTGTGGGTTCGCCTTATCGCAGGAGGCTGCCAAATCAAACTCGTCTCCCGCTCTCAGTTCGAGCCATCCTTCGAACGCGAATGAGATCACGATTCCCGCTGGAACCAAGGTCCCAGTGGCTCTCAAAAACACGATTTCGACCAAGGCCAATCATGAAGGCGATCCGGTTTACGCGCAGACCACGTTCCCGGTCGTAGTCAATGACAAGATCCTCATCCCGGCGGGAACTTACGTGCAGGGCAGAATTGTGCAGATAAAGCCGGCTGGACGGATCAAGAATCGTGCTGAGGTGCTGATGCACTTCACAACTTTGATCTATCCGAGCGGATATACAGTTGTGCTGCCCGGCGCTTTGGACAACGCTCCGGGAGTTGATAGGGGCTCGGTTAAAGATAAGGAAGGAACCATTCGCGCTGACAGTAACGCTGGTCACAAAGTGGGAGCTGTCGCCGTCCCTGCCGCTGAAATCGGGACAGCAGGCGGAGCGCTGGCTACTCGCAGCTTGGGTGGCGCTATCGGCGGAGGATTAGTTGGAGTTGCTGCGGCCAGCGGCATTGCCTTGCTGGCGACCCGTGGCCCAGAGGTGAAAATCACGCCCGGGACTACGCTAGAGGTAATACTTCAACGAGATGTCCCGATTGATAGCTCTAGAATTTCGGCGACTGCGACCGCCGATCGACGGTAAGCTGCTCGCGCGCGAAATTCATTTCAACTGAAACAAGGCGTTCACGTGCGCTGTGATCGTTACAGTCTGCGGTGAGAATTCAGCAGTGGGCGGCTGAGTCATTTCCATATTTGCGCGGGGAGCGGCGGCCGCCATCATCATAGGACGCACCGGAATCGGGTTTTCGAACGTATCCACCGACGCATAAATCAAGTCCCCAACATTACGCGCGCCCGCACGAGCAACGGCGTCGGCTGATTCGCGCGCGTGGCGATATGCGTCTTCAACCGCTTTCGATTTAGCGTTGTCTTTATCTTCCAGCGTGTAATTAAGCTGCTGGCTATCCGTGATGTCGGCACTCGCAAGTTGCTGCAGAATTGGCCCAATCTTCACGAAATCTTTTAGCTTTACTGACACATTCGTATTCACGCGATACCCAACCAGCTTGCGTTTTGGAGTTTTGTAGTCGTAAACCGGCTGGATTGCGAAGTATCCAATCTGCGCGGTCTTCGGATCCACACCGTTCGAGCGCAGAATCTGCCGCACCTGTTCCGCCTGTTTGGAAGCGCGATCGTATGCCGCCGCACCCGACGTCTCTTCCTGTGCCGAGATAGAAAATTCAATGACAGCTGTGTCTGGGTTCGCCTCGAACTTACCGTCTGCGCCAACGTAAACCGTATTCGGCAGCGCGGTCACAGATGGATGCTCTTGCGCCGATACGAATGGTGAAAACAGAAGTGCGGCGACAGTCCAGATGAGCAGGTTTTTCATTCGGCAGTTGTAGGATCGATGATCGTTGTGACCTCTGAGACTTTGTTGGCTGGGAAGCCGCCTTGCTTAGCGTGTTCGCGCACCAACTCCTCATTCGCCGCGCGGTAAATGCAGTAGATCTTGTCATCGGTCACATAACTCTCAATCCACTGAATCTGCGGTCCGAGCTTGCCGAGCACGTCACAAGATGTCTGCGAGATCGTATGAAGCTGATCTTTCGTAAGACTTCCGGCGCCGGGCAGTTCACGCTCAATCACGTACTTAGGCATTCATTCCTCTTGCATGGCAAATTGAATTCCGCAAAAGCGTAGCAGGGACGAGGAGCCGCGCGCAAGCAAGCACCCGGGTGGCTGGTCAATCTTCACAAAGTTACAGCCTGCTGAAACTCGAATTAAACTCGCAACATGAAACGTGTCGTCATATTGGGCCCCGGAGGTTCGGGAAAGACGACCCTCGCCATGCGGTTAAGCGAAATAACCGGGCTTAAGCTGGTGGAACTGGACAAGGTATTCTGGGGTCCAGAGCTAGCGGCAACACCGCGTGAGCAATGGATCAAGTTGCAACAGGAACTCACTGCTGAAAAGGAATGGATTCTCGACGGCGACTTAGGGCCGTATGACGCCGTCGAGGTACGACTTCAATCTGCAGACACCATTATTTTTCTAGATCTCCCGCTCATGCTATGCGCCTGGCGAGCGCTCCGGCGTTCACGGGAACGTGCCGATTTCTGGTTCTGGCTGCTTCGCTATCGTCAGCAAAGTGGTCCCTTGCTCATGAAGTTGATTGCTCAGCACGCAGCTCACGCCAAGCTACACGTATTGCGTACACCGGGCGCAGTCAGAGAATTCTTGTCGGCGACCGCTCGCAATCAGTCGGGTTGATCGTGATCTCACGGAAGTATTCCGTACACAACCAGCTTTGTTTTGGTCCCCACGTACACTTTGCCGTTGACCACCGTGGCGGGCGCGAACTTCACATTCGATCCAAGCGCATCTCGTGTAGCGTTCTGATTGCTGTTGTAGAGTTCGTTGGAGACATCATTTGCGTCATAGGCGTGAAGTATGGCTTTTGACGGCTCGACGGCCCACACGATTCCGTTCTTGCTTCCATTTGCAGAAATCGTAGGAACTGCGCCCGGATACCCAAACGTTTGCGGCGACAGCGAACTCGGTCCACTCAGCAGACCATTCGAGAGCGTGAAATCTTTCACATGGTCATTTGTCCCCGCAACATACAAATGTCCGTTCCAAAACCCTGGAGTGCTGTAATCACAGTCATCGTCCGTTGGACTGCAGGTTGGCGCTCCCGAGACACGTCTCCCGACTGCGTTCGGTATCTCCTGAATAATTTGGTCGTTAGAACTGTTAAATTTACCCATCTTGTCTCGGTTCACCACGTAGAGAGTTCCGTACTTCCCACCGCCAATCAGTTCATGCGGAAATTGTCCAGCAGTAGAGAGAATGATTCCCGTGCTCGCCCCCAGATCCAGATCATCATTGTTGAACAGGAACCCAGGAGAAAAGTAGTCGAGCACTTTGAGCTTCTTATTAGCGCCAGGGAAAAGTTTCAAGTAAGTGTTGCCGTAATCGCCTACGGCGGCATTGAACGGCCCATTGCCGGTCACGGCATAGATCTCATTACTCAGACTCGCCGCAAGTGCGCCTCCCCAAATCGCGTCCTTGCCACCGGGTCCGCTGCCGTTTCCAGCCGGGGCCGGCGAGGGATTGAAGACCGTGACCTGCTGCTGAATGTTGAATGCGTTATATCCGAGAATCCAGCCATAATAGGTGGAACCCGTAATAGTGCAAGACGGCTTGTCATTAATAGAGCCAAATGCGATGTACACCACGCCGTTCGCGTATAGCAGCGCAGAGCGGTTGTTCTGCGCCGCGCTGTTGAACGTGATAACCCCGTTGACGGAGTCGCACGTATTTCCGGGCATGGAAGCTTTGATGGTGACTGGGCTATCGGACATGTCTTTCCCGGTCACGAGATCTAATTTGTGTAACCCGTGAAAATAGGGCTTAGTCCCGCCTGGCGCAGTTCGCGCTTCGACGTAAAGAACCCCATGAGTGCCTTGAGTCGGATCAATGAACATAGTTGAAGTGATTCCGACACCCGGCGTGTGCAATACCAGATTGCAATCGTTCCCAGGTATGGGAGTGTCCATGGTGCCGGGAACAGGCGTGCCAATGAACCGGTGCCACAAAGGTGTGCAGCTCTTGCCATCGGCGTCGAAGGCGTAAATGCTATTGTTCTCC
>QHZV01000016.1 GCA_003224785.1 Acidobacteriota bacterium | reverse complement strand
GGGGAACACGGGTTCGGGAAATAAGATCTGCGTGTCTCCGGAAAAGGTGATCACGTTGAAGGTGTCGCCGGGATAGAGCTCATCCAGCGCACGACTGATCAGCTCTTTGCCTTTTTCGATGGGGAAACCGGACATGGAGCCGGACGTGTCAAGCACGAACACAAGCTCTTTCGGCGTAATGTCCGACTCGGAGAGGCGCGCGGGCGGCTGCAAGATGAGTGTGAAGTAGCCGCCATCGGCGCTGCCTTGCGGCACCCAGTGCGATAAGACTGCGTCACTGATCTGCTCTCCCGCAATGTCGTATTTGAGGACGAAGTCCTTGTTCGGAATTTCGCCTTCATTCTGCAGCTTCACTTTGGCAAAACCCAACCCGGTCCGTTCCACGTCAATTTGGTGTGAGCTTGAGCGCAGCTCTTGAATGGGCACGCCCGCGTCAATCGCCAGTTCCAGCGAAATGTCACGTCCGGCACGCGTTGCCGGCGCAGCAACATTCGGCGTAATGCGGGATGCGTCGGGAACCTTATCTGTATCCGGCGCCCATCCTCCCGCTTGTTTTCCGTTGGCGTGGCCGGGAATGTAGCGAGGCCCAACGACCATCGGAAATATGAATTCGTATCCTTCATCCCGATATTGCAGCGTTTCCGCGTAACTAATAGTCACACTGACCTGTTCGCCCGGTGCAATGTTCGCGACAGCCTGAGAAAAAATGTTTGGCCGCTCCTGATCAAGAAGCGCCGCGGTGTGCCCGGTGGCCTTGGCTTTCTCATAGATCGCGCGGGCCTCTTCGCGTTTCTTGATCACGCTGCGAATGGTGCGGCCGCCGACTTGGATCGTCATGTCATCAACAGCGGCATCCTGCGGAAGTGGAAAGGTGTATACCGCTTCGATGGCATTGGGTGCGGTGTTCTCGAAGATTTGCGTGACCGTGACGCGCGCCAAGAATCCGCTGACCGCCCCGCGGACTTCGGTGTGCTTGAGCGGGCAATCACCTTTCACTGATCCGCCTTTGCCGATGATTCCGAGCGATCCGGCGGATTGGCCGGGCGATGCAGCGAATGCTGCGTCAGGCTGGAATGTCGTGACAGAGAGCGCGACGAGCAGCAGCGTCCAGGAAAAGACGGCTAAGACCGACGCGAAGAGATACGACCAGGGGCCCCTACGGCAGTGCAGCATAAGTGCCTCCCCGACTTTTGGATTGGAACCACAGCACAATCGCAAACGTTGCCTTCTGCTCAGAAAATTTCCATTGCTCATCACATCCCCTTCCGCTCACACTTCGGCGAGCGCACGCGGCATTCGCGCGGAATCAACTGCTCACTCATGGTTCCCAATGCATTCATGCTGAATTCGTGCCGCAAAGTTATGCGGCGGTCCTGATTGAAAGAACGGAGTTCGGGAATGAGCTTGCGATGGAAATGTCGCAAGAGCAGTAGGAGGGAAGCCGAACGCCGCAAAAGGCGGGCGCGCGTTTACGCTGCTTGTCCGCTATCTATGGCTTCTGGACCGCTGGTGCGCGCCCAGGTGTACTGAATGCGGTGAATGACAGTGAGAGTGGAAAGAACGGCGATGATCCAGAGCACCGGCGCCATGCGATTGAACAGCGCGCCGATGATAACCAGGACCAGTCGCTCCGGGCGTTCCATGAATCCGACCCGGCATGAACCGATCAGCGATTCGGCGCGGGCACGGCTGTAGCTGACCATGATGGCGCTGATCATGACGAAAGCAGTGAGGACGATGTAAAAGAACCGGCCGCCCCGCGCGTAAAAGACGAGCAGTCCGAAGAACTGTGCCGCGTCGCTGTAGCGGTCCACCACCGAATCAAAGAATGCGCCGAAGCGAGTTACCCGGTGTTGCGCGCGGGCCACTTCACCGTCCACCAGATCAAAAAATCCGGAACCGATGATCACCAGTCCGGCATAAAAAAACATGCGCTGCTGATTCTCTGCCGTAGCGTATCCGAAGAAGAATGCGGCCCAGGCGTTGACCACGAGCCCCATGAAGGTGAGCACGTTGGGATTGACTTTGGTGAGCGCGAGCCAGCGGACAATCGTCCGCAGCAAAACTGCGCAAGCCCGCCCGAAAGCGCTAGTCCAGGTCATGTGAGAAGAATCCGATGATCGTATGATCGGGTCATTGGACGATTTGCAAACACGTTCTCTGATGGCCCGCTCACCTGATCGCGAGATGACCAGATTGCATTCACTCTGCCACCGCATCGTGAATCGTAGTCAGGCTTAGGATTTCCAATTCGCGATTGCCATTGGGAGTGACCACGGCCGCGGTATCTCCGACTTTTTTGTTAAGCAGCGCGCGCCCGATCGGCGACGTAGTTGAAATTTTGCCGGCAGCCACGTCCGACTCCTCGCTGGTCACAATGTTGTACTCGATTTCTTCATTCTTAGTGTTGTCGAAAACCTTTACCGTCGAGCCCAGGCCAACTTTGTCCTTGGGAATGTTATTCATGTTGACCATCGAAAGGTCCGCCAGGCGCCTCCCGAGCTGCCGTACCCGGGCCTTAACGAACTCCTGGCGCTGCTTCGCCATGTGATATTCGGCATTTTCGCTGAGATCGCCTAATGCAGCCGCCTTCTTGATCTCCTTAGGCAGTTCATGGACCAGCTCGTGCTCGAGCGCATTGATCTCGTCTTGTAATTTCCTACGGATTTGCTCAGTCATTCCTGGCGATTATAAACGTTTGGAGGTCCTGAACAGTATCTGCACTCAGCATTCAGCGCTTAGCACTCATCCGGCGGGGATCCTGCCGGCATCTCTTCGTCGCTGAATGCTGACTACTGAGTGCTGAATGCCTCAACGTGTGTCAGCATTCAGCAACGGGACCCGCAAGTCACTGAAAACACAGCAGGACTAGCACTTAAAATTGTGCAATCGCCTTCAATCGGTTACAATAACGATTGTTCGTCCCCCGCAGGCTGTTCCCTTATGGGAAGTAACGGAAACGGTGAGTTCCACATCGGTGATCGAGTCGTTTACCCCAACCACGGGGTTGGGATTGTCGAGCAAATCGGCACTCGCACTCTGGGACAGCAAGTCGAGCGTTATTACCTCCTAAATATCAAATCCAGCAATCTTAAGGTCACGATTCCGTTCCATAGCGTCAGCATCGTTGGCCTGCGCCGGGTGGTGAAAAACGGCGACATCCAAAAGATCCTTGAATACCTTGAAGACGTTAACGGCGTCAGCGCCGCCGACTGGAAAGACCGCTTTAAAGAGAATTCCGACCGCATGCGAACTGGCTCGCTTTTAGAAGTGGCAGCCGTCCTGAAGAGCCTTCTTGTGCTGAAAGAAGCCAAGGGCTTGTCTTTCCGCGAAAAGAAAATGCTCGAACGGGCGCGTTATCTGCTGGTTAGCGAACTGGCACTCGCCAGAAATTGCGAAGAACAGAACATCGAAGTGCTGCTGACAGAGACGCTCTCGCGGGTAAACCTTCGCTTTCCCGAAGCCGGCGAACTGGCTTCCTGAAACCTCTGTTCGCCCAGCCGCGGATCAAACAATATAAGCCCTCATATAATTCCCACGTGCCTTCCGAGGACTCAATGGCATTCTCGTTCCATCCCCGAATCCTGGGCCTCGATGTCGGCTCCAGGACCATCGGTTTGGCCGTTTCAGATCCTCTGGGCATAACCGCTCAGGGGCTCGACACTATTCGCCGAAAAAACAAGCGCGCGGATTTGGGCAAACTGGCGGAGATCATTCGGGAATATGATGTTTCAGAAATTGTGGTTGGATACCCTTTACGCTTGAGCGGTGCAGAGGGCACGCAGTCAGAAAAGATGCAGCTTTTCGCGGAAGAGCTGCGAAAGCATTTCAAGCTGCCCGTGCATTTATGGGACGAGCGCTTGACCTCGAGCCAGGCCAATCGCATCCTGCGCGAAGCCGACCTTTCAATTAAGAAGCGCGCCGGCGCGGTGGACCGGATGGCTGCCGTGCTGATCCTGCAGAGCTGGATGGAGGCGCGGGAATGGACTCGCGGTCAGTTGACCTAGCTTTAGTTCTGGAGAATCCCAATTGTTTCGCGAACCGCTGGGGAACGTTACGTTTCCACGACCACCATATCGCCACTGCAACCAGCGCCCATAAGACAGTCGCTCCGGCAATGACGGACAGCAGATTGTGCTCCGGTAGCAGTTTCCAAACAAATATCGCAAAAGTAATCAGGCCGATGCTCGACATCGCGGCCCCAGCAGCGTCTGCTCCCGCGGCATGTCTGCCTCGATACATTCCATTCAGACCGTTTTCGCGCTTGCGCTGACGTTCGTGCTTTTCCACAAGAGTGCTGCTGGCCGCCAGAATCGCTGGGAATGCGAGGAACAATCCTCCGAAGCTGGGACTAATACGTTTTGCGATCAAGGCAGCGCTGGCGGTGACAATTCCTCCGAGAGCGAATCGGATCACATATTCGTACCACTTGGCCCGTTTCAATCCCGACGTACTCAGAGCGACAATCATTGGCTAACTCAATACAAGTGACCACAAAGCCGCGGCTGCAGCCATCCATAAAAGAAGTGATGGAAGCGATACCCAAAGCGCCGGAAGCCTGAACCTGAGCACGATATAACTTACAACCGAGGCATAGATCAACAGCGCCACCGCGCCCAGTATCATCGAGCGAGCTTCGATTGCTGCTGTTCCCTTTGTCTGCTTCAGCGCGGTCAACACCAGCGACGCCAGCGCCACTGATGGCGCGGCACCGAACAATCCAGCGAATGTTTTTGGTTTGAAAAGGTCGGAAATGAACGAGAAGAGGGAAACGACAAACCCGCCGATTATGAACCTGATGATGAGGTCCTTCAAATCATCGACCTCCTGAATGCCTATGCTGATTTGGCCCGCTTGATGGTGGAATTGAGCAGTCGTTCCGCCTCTTTCGGCCCTTTCACTCCCAGCACTTTGAACTTCTGCCTGCTTTGCTTGTATTTGTTCTGGCAGCCCTTCGGAGTTTCGATCACGACGTGAACGGTTGAATCGTCTTCCTTGTTAAATGGCTTCAGGGTAATTGGCGCTGCGATTCCACTTTTCAGTTTCTTCGACATGGCCGTGCTTGCGTCCAGGAATTCAGATGCGCGCAGGATTCAGCGGTTGCCAGCACACGCCAGAGGTTATGCCCTACTTCTGCTTGAAGACTCTGCCGTCTTTCATCACGAACTGCACATTCTCCAGTAGGCCTACATCCTTCAATGGATCTCCCGTGATCGCGACCAGATCGGCAAACTTCCCCGACTTAACGGAACCGATTTGGTCCGCGCGCCCGAGCAAATCGGCAGCTGAGGAGGTTGCTGCCTGAATCGCCTGCATCGGAGTCATACCGTATTTCACCATGAATGCGAACTGTTTCCCCGCGGTTCCGTACTCGCAGACCCCGGCGTCCGTTCCGAATGACAACTTCACGCCCGCCTTTACAGCTTTTCTGAAATTCTGTCGCTGTAGCTCGCCTAGTTGGCGATCATGCTCAAGAAAATCCGCCGGCATAGTACCGTTTCTGCCTTGTTCCTCGATGCACTCCTCATCGTAAATATCCATGTCGAGATAGGCGCCATGCTGTTTGGCGAGAGTAATTCCTTCGTCGTCAATCATGGTCGCGTGCTCCACGGATGCAACGCCTGCGCGAATCGCATTCTTAATTCCTTCCGCGGAGTGCGCGTGCGCGGCAACCCGCAAGCCGAAGTGGCTGGCCTCGTCCACCGCCGCCTGAAGCTCCTCGGGCGTAAACTCCTGCGATTTTGGGTTGCTTCCGTGAGTCAGGACTGCGCCGCTCGATAGCACCTTGATCTGGTCCACGCCGTTGTGCGCCAGCAAGCGCACTTTCTGGCGCACCTCCCAGGGGCTGTTCGCCTCGCCATAGTGAAAGTCCCAGGGAAGCTGAATATCTGGAGCCATTCCGGTCATAGCGCCGGCGCCCCCGGTGATCGTGATATACGCGCCAGCAACAAACATGCGTGGACCCACAATATCGCCACGATTGATCGCGTCGCGAAGAGCAACATCGTTGAGCGCGCGATAAACGCCGACATCACGCACGCTGGTGAAGCCGGATTCAAGTGTGACGCGCGCATTCCGCACTGATTCAAGCACCGTT
>QHZV01000015.1 GCA_003224785.1 Acidobacteriota bacterium | reverse complement strand
TATGGCCGATCTGGTTTCGGCCGTGCGCAACGAAGAAGAGCAGATACGCGAAGGCGGCGGCACGAAGGCGATCGAGAGCCAGCACACAAAAGGACGACTGACCGCCCGCGAGCGCATTCAGCGGCTAGTGGATCCGGGAACATTTTTCGAACTGGGAATCTATGCCGCCAATCGCATGTATGACGAATGGGGCGGAGCGCCTGCAGCCGGGGTGGTCACGGGGGTGGCGCGGGTTGAAACGCGACTGGTGATGATCATTGCAAACGACGCAACGGTCAAGGCTGGGGCTTTTTTCCCCATGACCTCGAAAAAGGTCATCCGCGCGCAGAACATCGCCATTGAGAATCGAATTCCTGTCATTTATCTGGTGGATTCCGCCGGAATTTTCCTTCCCCTACAGGAAGACGTCTTTCCCGACACTGACGACTTCGGGCGGGTCTTTCGCAACAATGCCGTCATGTCCGCGATGGGGATTCCGCAAATCGCGGCCATCATGGGCATGTGCGTTGCCGGCGGCGGATACCTTCCGGTGATGTGCGACCACGTTCTTATGACGGATGGTAGCGGCCTTTTTCTGGCTGGTCCCGCATTGGTGCAAGCTGCGATTGGACAAAAAGTTTCCGCCGAAGAACTGGGCGGAGCAAGCATGCATTCCGCAATCAGCGGCACGGTAGATTTTCATGAGCCCAATGACGAAGCCTGCCTGTTGCGCATTCGCTCCATCATCGAAAAGTGGGGATATCGCCGCCAGTCGCCGTGGGACCGTAAAAAGCCGGTGCCGCCTGCGCTGGCGGGAGAAGAAATCTATGGAATTTACGATTCTTCGCCTGCGCGACCGTACGACATTAAAGAAGTAATTGCGCGCATCACCGATGCCAGTAAGTTCGACGAATACAAAGCCGAATACGGAAAGACGCTAGTCTGCGGTTACGCGCGAATCGGCGGATTCGCGGTTGGAATCGTCGCGAATCAGAAACTGCACGCGCAGGCCACCGATCACGAGGGCCACAAGCGCGTGGAATTTGGCGGGGTTATTTATACCGAGTCGGCGGAAAAAGCCGCACGCTTCATCATGGACTGCAACCAGAACCTGGTCCCGCTGCTTTTCCTGCACGACGTGAACGGGTTCATGGTCGGGCGTGACGCCGAGTGGAGCGGAATCATTAAAGCCGGCGCGAAGATGGTGAACGCAGTCTCTAATTCCATCGTGCCCAAGATCGCGGTAATTCTCGGTGGCTCATTCGGCGCCGGCCACTATGCAATGTGCGGCAAGGCATATGATCCCCGCTTCTTGTTCGCCTGGCCAACCGCAAAATATGCGGTCATGAGTGGAGACGCAGCCGCCGGCACGCTGGTCGAAATCAAGATTCGCCAACTCGAGCGCGGTGGCAAGCAGTTGAGTGAAGAAGAGAAAAAAGAACTGTATGACTCGGTGAAGCGCACGTACGACGAGCAAACTGATCCCCGATACGGCGCGGCCCGGTTATGGATAGACAAAATCATTGACCCGGTGGACACGCGCGATGCGATCACCACGGCGCTCGAAGCGGCCGCTTTGAATCCCGACGTGCCGGAATTTAAGGTGGGAGTGCTGCAAACCTGATAGGACGATCTCGTATCGGGCCATTTACTTGAGAAAGTAGCCGACTGCTGACTTGGTTTTTGTTTGAATTTCCGATGACCAGATCACCCGATTTAGAACTTCTGATCACGAAAGTACGTGCTACATACAACCTGGGATTGTCACACCCTCATCCCTGTGCTAGCTTATAAAACAATTCACGCCCTTTCCGTACCCACAGCAAGCGCGCCTTCGTTTTTTGGCCCGCACTTATGAGCGTGTCAGGTGGTGCCATGAAAGATACGATTCCAGCCGTCCCAGTCGAACGTCACTTTGAGCAGGAAGGATTCGGCAATCGCAAGCTGATCCGGCCTCTCATGAATCACACCAATCATTCCGCAATCAACCATGCTGGTCCTGGCCATTCCGCCACAGGAATCGGCGAGCGACGCGAACGCCCGGACCGTGCCGAACGCGGCGGCGAGCGCTCGAACGGTGCGCGGAAATCAGCGCCGCCAGAGCAGACCAACGCCGAAAATTTCTATTTCCAGAAGCAGATGCAGTCGAAGACGCCTATGGTCATCGTGATGCTAGACGATGAAGAAGTCCATGGCATCATCGAGTGGTATGACAGATCATGCATTAAGGTGAACCGCATAGGAGCGCCAAATTTGATGATCTATAAGCCTTCTATCAAATACATGTATAAGGAAGCCGAGGGCAGGAAATAGCAGAAATCGATGGAGCTACGGGCGTCCCCGCCCGTAGTATCCAGCGCGGACTACAACTTCGGCAACACAATTCCCTTCTGAGATTGGTACTTCCCTTTTCGATCCGCGTAGCTGGTCTCGCAAACTTCATCCGATTGGAAGAAAATAATCTGGCAGAGGCCTTCATTGGCGTAGATCTTTGCCGGCAATGGCGTCGTGTTCGAGATTTCCAACGTTACGAACCCTTCCCATTCCGGCTCGAACGGGGTCACATTCACAATAATTCCGCAGCGTGCGTAAGTTGATTTCCCCACGCAGATTGTCAGCACGTCGCGCGGAATCTTGAAGTACTCAACCGACCTTGCCAAAGCGAACGAATTCGGCGGAATAAGCGCGCAATCCGAACGCACGGTAACGAAAGACTTCTCATCAAATCCCTTGGGATCAACAGTTGCGCAATTCACGTTGGTAAATATCTTGAACTCATCGGCCACTCGCAGATCGTAGCCATAGGAAGAAAGTCCGTATGAAACCACACCTTCGCGCACCTGCTTCTCAGAAAAGGGATTGATCATTCCGTGCTCATGTGCCATCTTGCGGATCCAGCGGTCACTCTTTAGCATGTGTCTCCTTGAAGAACAGCTATTAGCTTTAGCTGTAAGCTTTTAGCCAAAACACACACATGAATCGGCAGTGGTCTGGGTAAGAGCTAAAGGCTAAGAGCTGAAAGCTGAAACTGCATCTTACGGGACAACGCCGGTAATTGACAATCTTCCATATCTCTCTTAGCATCAAGCACTTGAGGAACACTCAAGACTTCCACGCGAAGAGGCTTCCGTGATCAAGCTCGATATCATCAACGAAGTTGTGAACCGCACCGGAATCACCAAAACCAAGGCTGAAATGGCGGTTGAAACAGTTTTCGAAAGCATGAAACGTTCGCTGGCAAATGGGGACCGCATTGAGTTGCGCGGGTTTGGAGTCTTCAACGTACGGCCGCGCAAAACTGGGATCGGCCGCAATCCGCGGACCGGAGCTGAGGTTTCGATTCCGCCGGGAAAAGCCGTGCGCTTCAAGCCTGGGAAAGAGTTGCAGACCATCGAGTAATCCCAGCGCCGATTCACCTCGAGTCAAGGATGTCGAACGACAATTCCCCGCAACTTTACGTTCCAACTGAAATCTATTCTCCGGATGCTGAGAACGTTGTCTATTTTTCGCGCTCCAAGTCTCGGTACTGGCTACACGGTCTTTTGTTCCTGCTCACAATTTTTTCGACGCTGATCGTTGGCTCTCGCCTGGAATGGAATTTCCTGAATGGACTCCCATCATTCTCGATGGACGACAGCATCTTCCCGTCGCTCACTTGGGCCTTCCAAGGGCG
The DNA here is from genome assembly GCA_003224785.1 of Acidobacteriota bacterium. Taxonomy (GTDB): domain Bacteria; phylum Acidobacteriota; class Terriglobia; order Terriglobales; family Acidobacteriaceae; genus Gp1-AA145. Next base: position 1,174 of record QHZV01000015.1, on the reverse strand, counting down.
AAACCTTCTGCTCGGGATCCCTTTTTCACTCACGCTAATGCTGATTCTGCTGGCGCATGAGATGGGGCACTATATCTATTGCGTGCGGTATCGCGTGTCGGCGACATTGCCGTTCTTCATTCCTTTTCCCACGTTGTTCGGAACTATGGGAGCGTTCATTCGCATCCGTTCCCCGCTGCGTTCTCGTGACGCGCTCTTCGATATCGGCATCGCCGGCCCAATCGCAGGATTTGTGGTGGCGCTTCCGGTTTTAATTTTTTCACTTGGGTTGTCGCATGTTGCGCTCAATGGAGCGGGGGTTCCGGAAATTCAATTTGGATATCCATTGGTTTTTCAGTTAGTGCAAACGCTACTCGCGTCAAGTGGTCACGCTCATCAGATCGCTGGCGTGTCTTTATCGCACCTTTATCTTCATCCTGTTGCAGTCGCAGCGTGGGTTGGGATGTTCGCCACATCCCTGAATTTGCTTCCCGGTGGACAGCTCGACGGCGGCCACATTATTTTTTCTGTTTCTCCCCGCGCGCACAGGAAAATTTCCAATGCAACAATCATCGCCTTGATTCCGATGGCGGTTTACTTCTGGGCTGGTTGGTTGATTTGGGCAATCCTGCTGCGGCTGAGTGGAATGCGTCATCCGGCAGTGCCGCCATATCCCGCGCTGTCGCGTGGACGCCAACGTCTTGCAACACTCGCACTGGTTATGCTCGTCCTCACATTCGCACCCTCCCCGATTTTGCACGGATCACTGTTTGAAGTCCTTCAGCAACAGTGGCACGGAATTCGCTGATTAGAACTTAAGAAACATACGCGTTTTTTCTTAAAGGGCTGCTACGGATTTGGATTAGGGCCTTCTTAGGGACATTTCCTTAAGAAAAAATTGCTTCGCCAAATTCCATATCCGTAATTCTGAATCGCATTCAAAATCTCGAATTTCTGCACAACTAAGTTGCCCCTGAAAGAGTCATAAGTCCGGTTATTTCAGCAACGCTCGCCTGTGCCCCGCATGGCAAAAATTTTGCAACAAGAAAACTGGAAATGTCTTAGGAGAACGAGGGTTGAAATTTATGCATGCTAGAAGAATATTTGCACTTCTCATGATTATGCTGCTTTCGGGTGTCCTCATCAGGTCCGCGGTAGCACAATCGCTGATATCTGGCGACGTTACTGGAATTGT
>QHZV01000014.1 GCA_003224785.1 Acidobacteriota bacterium | reverse complement strand
GGACGAAGGGAAATTGCGCTCATCCAACACCTCGGCAACTTCCTTCCCCTTCAGGGACGCTGCTCCAACAATTGCCACTCGGTAAAAACCTCGAGTCGGTTCCGGGTGAGCGAGAGTGGCGGTTTTTATGTTCGAATTCACGACGGTTGTGAAGCCTGCGTATAAGTTGGAGGCGGCGGATTGCCCCGGCGCTTGAAAATCCACTGCAACCGCCAGAACACTCCTGAGAACATGTAACTCAGAGCAATGATAAAGAGCACAGGACGCGAAAAGAACCAAATAACTGCAATGGGGAGACCAAGAATAACGATCAGCCGAAAAGGCTGCCGCGAGCTGAGGTACAGGTCCTTCATGCTGTAAAAACGCCAAGTGCTAACCATCAGGTAGGAAGCAGTCACCAGAATTGCCAGCCAAACGACCACACTTCCCCACCACACGAGCGGCTCTCCACTTAGAAAATGCACCACTGCGGCGACGACCCCAGCCGCCGCAGGAATAGGCATTCCAACAAAATATTTCTTCCCCGGTCGGCCCGGATTCGACGGCTGCGGATTACTGGTGATATTGAAGCGAGCAAGCCGGCTGGCTCCCGCAACCAGGAATAGGAAACTCGCAATCGCGCCAAATTCGCTGGCGCTGAATTGGCCGAACTTGGTCACCATCTGGGTTGGTTGTACGAATTGAAATCCCCACCCCCAGGCCAGCACGGCGGGCGCGATGCCGAACGTAATCACATCTGCAAGCGAGTCAAGTTCGCGGCCGAAATCGCTCGTAGTGCGCGTCATCCGGGCAATGCGTCCATCCAGCCCATCGAACAGAACAGCGAATCCGATCGCCTTCGCAGCATTATCAAAATGCCACGTCTCCTGAGCGAGTCCATGCGTAGCATTGGCCACCGCGTACTGGATGGAGCCATGAATCACCTGCAGAATCGCATAACAGCCGAACGCGATGTTTGCCGTCGTGAATAAAGACGGCAGAACATACATGCCACGGCGAAATCTGCGCGAGCCGCGGTCGTTCGGCTGTTGCGTGAGGCCATTCAGTTCCATCAACGAACCTCCTGCTTTCGCCCCGCTGAGGCACCCACAAGTTTCCTCTGCTCCCGACCTAGAAATGCCAGGATGCTCGCGCCGCCCCTCACCCGATCACCGACCTTCACCTGGATATCGGCTGACGCTTCCATCAGTATGTCAGTCCGTGAGCCGAACTTGATCAAGCCGACCCGTTCGCCGCGCTCGACTTTCTCGCCGATATTCTTCGTGAACACAATTCGCCGCGCCAGCAGACCGGCAATCTGTTTAAAAATAATAGTGTGCCCTTCCCCTTCGACCGTCACCGTGTTTTGTTCGTTGCAGTCGGCGCACTGCGGATCCATCGCGTTCAGGAATTTCCCCTCCTGATACTTCGCACTACGAATCACTCCCGAAATCGGAGAGCGGTTCACGTGCACATCGAAGACGTTCAAAAAAATGCTAATCCGCTTCAGAGGCTTGCCGTCTATTGTGACCGGGGAAACGTCGGTGATTTTCCCGTCCGCAGGAGAAACAACTGCGCCTGGCTCCTCGGTAATTGTGCGCTCGGGATCGCGGAAAAACCAAAGAAAGAAAGCCGCTAGCGCAAGCGGAACTGCCGCCCATAAAGGACTGGTCAGCCAGCCCACCAGCAGCGCCGCCGCAATCATCACAAAGCCGTAGTAATAGGCGTCACGAACCATGGATAGTTGCGATTATATTGCAGCCGGCTGAAGCAAGGCTGCCAGTTTCAGCACCGGCCCCGCTGGATACATCAATCCTGTGCCGCTCGGTGCAGAGGTGAAATGAGAGGATTTTACGCGACTTGGCCGTGTTCTACGGCGTCACGATACTGCCGCTCGATGGATTCCATTTGATCTTTGAGCCGCAGTTTAAGTTTCTTTAGCCTGACTTCTTCCAGTTTTTCGTCATCGGTGAGAAACCGCTTGTGGGTGAGAGACGAGAGACGTTGCTCATATTGCGTATGCTCCTGAGCCAACTTGCGGAACGCTTCGTGACTGGCCAGGAGATGGTCTCTAGAGGCTAGCATCCGGCAGACCTCCTACTATTCAATTTGTTCGTTCAAACTAGCACAGGATCAAAGTTCGTTCAATACGATTTTTCAACGGAAATTAACGCGTAAGTTACACAATCTTAACGCGCTTAGGTTGCACAAGAATCAGGGCAGTTACAAGGTAGCGCAGATGGGCGCTGGCGTCTCGCCCACGGAATTTGACTTGTACTTGAACTCTGCCGGGTTCCGATCAGAGTTTTTGTAACGTGTAAATCAACGCGTCTTCAACGGGGTTGACGTAGTAGGACGTGCGCCGTGCCATAACTTTGAATCCACACTTTTCGTATAGGGCCCGTGCCGGCGCATTTGATTCTCGAACTTCGAGGAGAATGCGCATCGCTCCTTGTTCTTGGGCTGCCACTCGCAGCGCTTGCAACAAAACAACTCCAATCCCTTGGCGCTGAGCACTGTTCGGGACGACGATATTTTCGAGCTCACAGTCTCCGCCGGTCAGGCGCGCAATGACAAAACCCGCGAGTCTTCCGTCAGATTCTTGCCTGACCAGAGCAATTCGCGGCGGACCGCCGTGATCGAAAATGTGCCGATAGGACTCTTCCCTCCAGTGCGCAGCAGATGCCGCGGACTGTTCTAGTGCGATAATCGCTGGAACGTCGGCACGCGTAGCAGGACGCACGTGCCCTGAAGAACTTGATTTCACTTGCGGTTTTACATTGGTTCGAATCGGCATGGGAAGCACAGCCCTGCTAAATTCGCCAATCAGGTTTTCACTCTCGGTCAGCAAATTGCATTTCTTGTCGAGAGATTTGTATGCCGCTACGTGTTGCTTCTTAAATCGTTGATATGCCTGCAGCGAGACCCAAAAATCGAATGTGAGGTAGCGTCCCCGAGTCCGGTGATCACGAACCAACTCCGTGCCGAGGTAGCCCTCATCGCGACGAAAGAGCCGCGCCCAATCACCTGCGGGCCCGTACACCTTCTCAAATGCGCGCCTCTTTTCACCGCGCACGTGAAATTCCCAAACCGCAGTGAAATGGCAGTTCCGTCTCATCGAGAAATTTTGCGAGACTGCATGATCTCTGCATCGGTGCGGCGAATGTAGGTTGCGTCCAGCGCCTCCGGAGAAACGACTTCTCCGTTTCGAATTTTTTCGAAGCCGAGACCCGCAACAGCGTCGGCGCGCGGATGAGGAATTAACGTCACTTTCAGACCGTCCGCTTCTAGCCTGTCCGCGAGTGTTTGATCAGGTGTAATCACAGCGCGGCCCGCTACCTTGGCCCGCAGCTCGTCAATCCTCAACAGTTCCTCTATGGGATCGCAAGCCTGGTCTGCTCCAAATTCATAAGCTCCGACATAGACGTCGTCCCTGCCCGCGTCCAGCACCGCGATCATTCGCCCCCGCGTTCCTGCAGCACGTGCCACAACTTCCAAAAGAGAAACTGCAGCGATTGGCTTTTGCAATATTTCAGCCGAGGCCTTGATGGCAGCCAGTCCCACGCGCAATCCTGTGAATGAGCCGGGGCCGGAGACCACGGCAAAGCCATCAATCTGGTGCTTGCTGAGACTTTGTTTTACAAGCAATGCCGAAATCTGCGGGATCAGTTGCGCAGAGAACGCCCCTCCTTCGAGGAGCAGAAGTTCGAGCGTGCGTCCGATTTCGCCTTCGAATCGCACCAGCCCCAGGCTTCCGTTCTTTCCGGATGTATCGACGGCGAGGATCACCATGTTCAGTGCTCGGACTCAACGAGTTCGAGTAGAACGCCGCCGGCGCTCGATGGATGGACAAAGATATAACGATGTCCGCCCGCCCCTATCCCAATCTTTTCTGAGACCAAGCGGACGCCATTTTGCTTCAGTTTCATCACTGCCGCTTCGAGGTCTGGAACGCGCAGCGAGATGTGGTGCAATCCCTCGCCGCGTTTAGCAATAAACTTGGCGATCACCGAATCGTCGGATGTGGGTTCGAGCAGTTCGAGCCTGGTCTCGCCAACTGGAACCATCACCAGGCGCACTTGTTCGGCGGGGACCTCTTCCTCGTCCGTGACGGACAGGCCAATCAATTCGTAGATTGCCCGAGCAGAGTGCAGCGACTTCACTGCGATGCCGATATGGTCAACAGCAAAGTTCATGGTTGAGCGCAGACTATGTGGGGCGGGCGCCCGCGCCACGCATTCAAACCCTCGCTGCAATCTCCTGTATCACAGAATACGGGTCCCGCTTGTGCTCGGCAATGTCAGCCGCATAGCGCGCCAAATCACCCTCTGACACCGCCGCCCGCGCTTTTTCGAGCATTCTGTCCCGCAACATTTCAATCAAACGCGTTTCCCAGTTCCGAGTCCGCCTCCGCGAGAGGAGATCATGTTTTTCCATGTATTCCTCGTAGTTCCGGATCGCCTCCGCCAATTCCGAAATTCCAGCCCCCTCGGTCGCGACAGTTTTGACTATCGGCGGAGTCCAGTTGTCGACCCGTGTCGCAAGCGACTGCAGCGCCCGAATTTCGCGCTCCACTCGCTCGGCGCCCTCATGGTCGCTTTTGTTGATCACGAAAATGTCCGCGATCTCCATGATGCCCGCCTTAATGCTTTGTACGTCGTCGCCCATGCCGGGCACCAGAATCACAACCGTGATGTCGGCTACGCGGACGATATCCACCTCGTCCTGCCCGACGCCAACCGTCTCGATCATTACGATGTCGCGGCCTGAAGCATCGAGCACCATCGCGATATCCGCGGTCGTGCTCGCCAACCCTCCCAGCGAGCCGCGTGTAGCCATGCTGCGAATGTAAATCCCCGGATCAGAAAAATGCTGCTGCATACGAATGCGGTCACCCAGAATCGCACCGCCGCTGTAGGGACTGGTGGGATCCACGGCGATGATTCCGATCTTCTTGCCGT
>QHZV01000013.1 GCA_003224785.1 Acidobacteriota bacterium | reverse complement strand
AAGGGCGGCGTATGCCAACAGCGCCAATACCAATCTCTTCGTCACAACTCAATCTGGTGCACAGGGAAGGATTCGAACCTTCGTACCTCGCATGGAGGGACAGATTTACAGTCTGTTGGCTTTAACCACTCACCCACCTGTGCATAAATCAACGGTGAGCAGCGAGCGCACCGCAATCTCATCTCGTCGGCCCATAGCTCATCGCTCACAGCTAATAGCTCTTTCAGACACGCCGCAACCATCCTTGCATTTGCGCTTTGCCACTGGGATCAGAAAGTGCGCGTAGAAAACCATTCGCGCTTACAACTCATCTGGGAAATTCCCTTATGGTGTGCCGATGGAACAGCTCTCTGCCGGCCCTGCAAACCTTGCCATGCCGCGAAATCCCAGCTCCGGAATTCCGCCATCATTTCTGGAGCTGGCGAAGGGATTTGAACCCCTGACCCTCTGATTACAAATCAGATGCTCTACCAGCTGAGCTACGCCAGCATGTAACAGGCGCGGCCTGTCACACTAATCCCTTTTTTCAACGGGACAATTATAGAAGGTACCATAGCGGAATTTGACGTGCAAGCGCGAGATCCACATCGGCTCATGTGGGTCGGGCACTCTTGTCCGACGAGCTACTATGAATGTGGCGCGGGCGCCCTCGCCCGCGAAGGATCTTTACTTAAATCTAGTCCAGTCTTGCCCTTTCCAATCGACAGGTCCTTTCTGCACTGGTGAACTCGACAAAAATGGTACGCCGCTACTCAGGTAAACAGAAACGATGAAGTCCCGAGATTTTGGAGCATGCATGGAAAAACCAGCAACTCCGGGGTTGAAAGGCCATCTGGTGCCCATCTGCAGCATGGCGTCGCCATTTATCACGTAAAACAGATCAGGCTTCTCAACCGCTTGGTATATTGCATGTTCGATCTTTGACCCATCCACTTCCAGCGTAAGTGATGTCTTCACGAAATGAACGACGTTGCCTGTGTACTTCAAATTCCGTATGAGAGATCGACTCCATTGTTTGTCATTCTCCGACATCACATACGTCGTGAACGGTTTTGAGAAGTCAGCACGGTAGTGAATTGGCCCGCTCGCGTCATCTCCGGCGAACGCACGGACGAACGATATGAGAGCTATCAGAAGGACAAGATGGGATCGCCTCATAGATCGCTCCAACATACCAGCTCAAATTGTACCCGCGTCGCATTCAGCTTTCACAGCCTAATTCGCGTGCACGGGCGCCCGCGTCACACCCTGCCGCTTGTCGGACAAGAATGTCCGACCCACACGGATCTTGCTTTCGATTCACTTTACGACTTTCTTCACCGTTTGTCCTGGCAGCAGCGCGTCACGTAACTGCCGCACCGTGCGTTTAAACACTGGATGGCGGGCCTCCGGTGCGATTTCAGTCAGCGGCTCAAGCACAAATCGCCGCTCGTGCAGCCGCGGATGCGGAACGGTTAGCGAGGGGATCTCAATAATCGAGCTGCCGAATAGGAGGACATCAATATCGATCGTACGCGGCCCTTTTTTCTGCTTGCGCTGTCGGCCCATGCTCTGTTCCAGATTGAGGATGGCCGAGATCAACTGACGGGGCATTTTCTCAGTCTCAAATTTGACTGCACAATTCAAGAACCAGGGCTGCGCGGTCAGTTCGACCGGCTCGGTTTCGTAGAAAGAAGAAACGGCGACCACGTTCCCGATCTCTCCAAGCTTGGAAATGGCTGTGCGCAGATTTGCCTCGCGATCACCAATGTTTGACCCCAACGAGAGATAAACGAGCTTGTGCATTGCAGTTTAAGTTTGCGGTTTCAGCAGAAATATTTCCAGCGAAGAATGATGGAATCACGTCGTCCGTCGTGCGTCGTTCGCGAAGTGATTCACCACTGGCTGCCTAGCGCGGCGAACAGAAGAGCCAACGACCAACCAACGACCGCCCTTAGGAACCTGAATTGAAACTTGTCCCGTGACCCGCCGGGCGGCATGCTTGGGTGATACCACTATGCTTCCCATCGAACTCAGAATTGACCGCGCCCAAAGGCTACTGCGCATGATTGAGCAGGACGAGCCGCTGCTTGCTGCCCGAGTGGCCCCGCTTTCGGTTGAGCGCCAGCAATCGGCCAAGTCTTACGCTCAGGAACTGGCAATGCTCACTCGCGCCGAGATCAACCGGTTGCTTGAAGAAAAGTCATTTGCGGAAGTAGCTGAGCCACACGCCGCAGACTAACTCTGAAGAACCTGTTGCCCGGGCAAGTTTTCGTAGGCGGATCCCTCTTCTCGTCCCTCCGCCAGCGTCGTTTCCTCCCACAGCGTACGGTCCCGGAGCAGCCGCGACACCAGCGCCGTGTGCATGGCGTGTCCCGCAAGATCCGCAACAACATTGCCGAGGACCTGCTTTCCAATCAGCGCCAGGTCGCCGATCAGATCGAGAATTTTGTGCCGCACAAATTCGTCCGGATACCGCAGCGGCGGATTTTCCAAGCCGTTGCGAGTGAGGACCAATGCGTTCTCTTTCGATGCGCCCCGAATCAGTCCCTGCTGCCGCAACGCTTCGGCTTCATGCAGAAACCCAAACGTCCGCGCCGGAGCAATCTGCGAAACATATTGCCCATTTGTCAGTTCGAGCCTGAAGGCTTCCTGCCCGATCATGGGATGAGGAAAGTTGATGGTGTAGGAAATCGAATAACTCTCCGCTGGATAAATCCCAATGAACTTGTTGCCCTCATGCACTTCTAACGCCCGCAGAATTCGTACGTAGCTCCTGGCGCGGCGTTGCTTGCGAATGCCAGCTTTGCGAATGAGGTCCACAAACGGCCGGCCGCTGCCATCGAGAATTGGAAGTTCGAGATTATTCAGCTCAATGATCGCGTTATCAATTCGCATCCCGACCAACGCGGACAGAAGATGTTCGGTGGTCGAAATCAGCACGCCTTTTTTCATCAAGCTGGTCGCGTAGCTGACGCGGGCAACATTCTTGCTAACTGCCTCAACCTCAAAACCGTCAAGGTCAACGCGGCGAAAGATAATGCCCGTGTTCGCCGGCGCGGGCAGGATGCGCAGCTTGACCGGCGCTCCCGAGTGCAGGCCGACACCCTGGCACTCGACAGCCGTGCGGATTGTTTGTTCTTGGATCAGCAGGTAAAGGATAAACACGAGAGCGGGAAGTTCGCCTGTGGCAAAACAGCCACACATTGTTGCGCTTGGTTCATACAGAGTTTCATGTAAGCCTAGTGCTTACTAATACTTACAAATTGCATTTGCCACCCTGCCGAACCAAAGGTGTTACATACATGGTAAGTGCAAGACGAGAAGCTTTAGTGCTTTTTATTAGCCGGCGCGGCTTGTTTGGGATCGAACAAGCTGTCTGAGAGATTCTGATTGTAAGAGGCGGAGGTGAGAAAGTACTGTGCGGACATATCTCCGTTATAGACTCTGGTGGTGTCGAATGGGGTCATCACGCCCTGAATCTGGCGGTAATTGTCAAAAATTTCCTCTTCGGTGTTCCGCTCTTTGTCCGTGGGATCGCGCCAGCTAAAACTCTTCTTGACTGGCAAGTGACTGAAAGAATCGAGCCAGAGCGTCACCGCCTCGTTCTTGGCGTTCATGATCGTGATTTGATCGGCCTGCTTCTGCGCAGCGACCGTCTGGCCTTCATAAAACAGGGCTACGCCCGGTTCCTTTATCCATTGACGCAGCACCAAGTCCAGCGAAAAGTGCCGCCGCCGCAGAATCGGCTCCCACTCTTCTTTTTTCTCGAGCTCACGCACACCTTTGTAAGTGACCTCATAGCCTTTGTCGCCGTTGTAAATTTCGGCGACGTCACGCTTTTTCGTGAGTTCAATCCGATCTTTGTCGGGGTACTTATGGAAGCGCCAAAATAATGTGCCAAGACTGTTCGGCTCGCCACGATGAAAGCTGTAGCCGCGGCCTTCAGTGGAAAGATCTCGCACATTCAAGTACGCATCACCGCCGAGCGCTTGAATGGCCTGGTCAAGAAAAGCACGCGCTTTGCGGGAGTTTGCCTGATCAGTCGGAATAGCCTGCGAGACTGGGTTCGACGACGGAGCCTGCGCCGACGGTGGGGCCGATGGATCCTGGGCGACCATCACCGCAGTCAGCACAAGCACGATGAGTGCACATTTCATTCTCTAAATCTTAGACGCTTACGGGATGGCGATTAGCTGCCCACGTGTGCTGGTTTATCCTACAAGCACCGCACCGCCATTCACATTCAGCACCTCTCCAGTTATGAAGCCGGCATGCGGCGTGCAAAGAAACAGGATTGGAGCGGCCAGTTCGTCCGGGGTACCCACTCGCCCCAGTGGTATCTTGGCCAGAACCCCCGGCGCAACTTCTGGATCCTGCAACGCCGGCTTTGACATGTCGGTGTCCACCCATCCAGGCGCGACGCAATTCACGTAAATATTCTGCGAAGCCAACTCAGTGGATAGCCCTTTCACCATGCTGATGATCGCGCCTTTCGTCGCGGCGTAATCTACATGAAAGGCCTCCCCACGCTGGCCGGCCGTCGAGCTAACCAGGACAATGCGTGCCGGAGATGCAGCGCTCGCAGTCTTTTTCATCTGCGCCACCGAATGCTTCACCAGCGCGAACACTGAATCCAGGTTGATTGCGACCGTGCGCCGCCATTGGTGGTCGTCCATCTTATCGATGCTTTTTTCTTCCGGCGGCCAAATTCCGTGGTTCGTGACAAGAATGTCGAGATGCCCGAAATTCCGTGGTTCGTGACAAGAATGTCGAGATGCCCGAAATTCTTTACGGTTTCCTGAACTAGGCGCTCTGCCGTTTCGGTTCCCTCAAGGTTGCACTTGATTGCAATGCAGTTCTCTGCCCCGCATTCTTCGACAATTCTCTGAGCCTCGGCTTCGGCCTTTTGATAGTTGAACGCAATCCGACCGCCGGCCTGAACGAACATGCGCACGGCGGCGGCGCCAATCCCCCGCGATCCACCCGTGATAAGAGCGACCTTGCCGTCCAGCGAAAGAGCCACAGACATGAGCAAGGATAGTTTCGAGTGGAAGGCACAGTTTTGGCAAATCGCGAAATCAAATCAGCCACGGATTGATACGGATTCGCACGGATCAAAACGGAGTCTTTTTTGACGCGGTGCGTCAGGACCTTGGCTCAAGTAATTGAGGTCTTATCCGTGAAAATCAGGGTTAATCCGCCGCTTTAATTTAAGGTTGGTGGCTACTTGCCATCTAGCTGCCAAGATTCATGCTTCGTTCAGCCTTAAGCTCACGCGCAAGGATGCGCACAAGCATGCCGTCGTACTTGGTACCGCTGTACTTTTCGAGTTCAGCGACGGCTTGTTCGCTGGTCTTTCCGGGCGCTAGGTGCCGATCCGTAGTGAGGTTTGCGTACGCGTCGGCAACGGCCAGAATCCGCGCCCACTGCGGGATCTCCTCGCCGCGCAAGCCTGCCGGATATCCGCTTCCGTCAAAGCATTCGTGATGCGCTTCAATCGCCTTTTGCACGCGCTCGCCGTTGGGCACGGTCGCCAAAATTTCCCCACCCAAGCGCGGATGTTCCTTCAGCAGGCCGAATTCCTCGTCGGTCAAGGAACTTTGCTTGTTAAGCACGCGTTCGGGCACAAACATCTTTCCCACATCGTGCACCCGGCCCGCGAAGTCCAGTTCACGAAGATCGGGCTGCGAGAGACGAAGCGCGCGTCCAATCATTTCGCAATACTGCGCGACCGCTTCACCATGCCCGGATGCGTTCTCTTCTCTCGATTCAGAGGTCCTGGCCAGAGCTTCGATTGAGTCCCGCAGAAGAGCGGCCTCTTTTTCGGCCGTGCCAGGAGCAATCTTCCGCAAGGTGTTGACCAACTCCTCGAGATGTTCGGGGCCAGTGCGCTCACGCTGCAAAAATCCCTCGATGTATCCAGAGACCACTTGACGATGGAGCGCTCCGCTCTCACCCTGGGTAGAGTCTTCGGAGGTCGAAACCCTGTCTCCACCGGCCTTTTTCGAGATATACATTCCGGCATCGGCCACGCGAATAATGCTCTCCGCCGAGAAGCCGTGAACCGGGAAGCTACCAACGCCAAAGCTGCCGGTAATGTGGTGTTCGGCTAACATCGGGTCCGTTGCCAGCCACAATCGCAGGCGTTCAGCAAGAATCTGCGCTTGTTCCGCACCGGTTTCCGGCATGAGGATGATGAATTCATCCCCGCCATATCGTGCGACTACATTCGACTGGCGGCACTTCTGTTCGAGCAGGCGTCCCACGCGAGCTAGAACGAGATCGCCTTCCAGGTGGCCGAACGTGTCGTTCACTTCTTTGAACTTATCGAGATCAACCAACACCACCGAGAATGGCCGCCCTGACCGCGATGCGCGCTTCCATTCTGATGACAGCGCTTCCCAGAAAAATCGGCGCGTCTTGATTCCCGTGAGCCCGTCCGTAATGGATTGAGTCTGCAGCTTCTGAAACACAAAAGAGTTGTGCAGTGCGGTGGCGAGCAAGTCGGCGAGCGTGTTCATCACCAGAACGTCTTCGGGCGAAATCGCGTTTTCTTTTTCGCTTTCCACGTTCAAAGCGCCAAGCAGCGTGTCACCGTACGTGATCGGAATGCAAAACACAGTGCGTGACCCGGGAAGCAGTCCCTGCAACTGTCCAGGTTCAGAGGCATTCATGAGCGCAGCTTCGCCTGAACGTGCAACTCGGCCAACAATTCCTGTCCCCAGCGGAATCTTTTTGCCTTTTTCATGCGCGGTGGTACCAGCTTCGGACCGGATCTCGATTTCTTTCGTAGCGTAATCGAGGATTCCGATTCCGATGTGGTCAAATTGGAAATTCTTCTGAATGTTGCCCACGATTTCCGCCAGCATCTGCTCGGCATCTTCGCTCGAAATCGCAGTCTTAGACACGCTATTCAAAAACGCGAATTGCCTCGATCGGCGCTGCTCTTCCGCAAACAAGCGCGCATTTTCAACAGCAACCGAGACCTGTCCGGCGGCAGTCCTCAGCACTTCCAAGTCGCGCTGTTCGAACACGTACTCATTATTGGTGCTCATCGCGGCCATCACGCCTGTTGCACGCCCGTTCACCAGAATGGGTGCTCCGCAAAAAGACTTTGCCGTATTCCGTGAGCCCGTTATCAGCTTTGCGCTGACGCCGCGACATCAGGCGGTTCTCTTCGACTTCCAGATGAAAAACAATCTGGTCGCCTTCCTGGAAGGCCACGTAGAAATTCGATGTGTCAAAGATTTGCCCGAGTTCCTTTTGGACCGTGCGCAGCACTTCTTCTTGATTAAGCCGCGAGCTGATCGCCTGACCAATCTGCGTCAGCAGCTGATATTCCTTGGTGCGGCGTTGCGCGTCGTGCATGACCACGTAATTCTCAAGCGTCAATCCGATCTGCAGCGCCAGGCCGATCAAAAGCCGTAGGTTGGAGTCTCCGAACAAACGACGCTCGGCATGCGGAAAAAGAATGACGCCGAAGTTGTGCTCGCGTGTCTGCAAGCTGACCGCAGTTGCGGTATGAATGTTCTCCGCCAGCAACGCTTGTCGGAACTGCTCGAAACGGCCGCCCGGAAAGGCCGGCAGTGGCTCGGCCATATCGCGAATATTTCGAAACGACGCAAACCCTCCGCGGCGATAGGCGAGTTCGCAGACGTATTCGCCCGCGCCGCTGGCATCGAGTCTGGCGGTAAACTCCGGAGGAAATCCCATTTGCACCGACGGCAGCACCGCACGCCAGCGTATTGGTGGGAAGCGGGGCGACCAAGCGCTCCAAAATGCTTTGCATGCTCGGGACCAGGTCTCCGGCCAAGAGCAGGCGCATGGGATCAACGTCGAGTTTCGAAAACGCCAGCGCGTTCTCCTGCACCGCATTACGCTCGTTTTCGAAAAGCACCATGACCATCGAGACGCCGAGCAGCATCTGTGGCACCGGCCCAAGCAGATCGCCGCCGAACCGCGCCTTAAACTGGCCGAACACCATCAACACAGCCCAGAACAATAAGGAGAACGAGAGCGCCCAGAATGCAACGGATCCTCTGCGCCGCCAAATCAGGTAGAAGTGAAACGAGCTGTAAGAAAGAACTGCGGCAAGCCCGATTTCCAAACGATCGGGAGTGATACCGAGCCACAGCGGTCCGTGGGTCAGCGGCTGTTGCAGGTTCCAAAAAGCTAATCCGATGCATCCCGCCGCGACCAACATTTCATACCAGCGTGGACGAAATGCCTCACCCCGTTCAGTGCTGGTTATGCGGCGAGTGAGGCGGGTGGAAACAAGAATACAAACCGCC
>QHZV01000012.1 GCA_003224785.1 Acidobacteriota bacterium | reverse complement strand
CCACTGCCGCCATCATCCTTCCCGTAACGCCCTTCTCCGCTCGATGCGAGAAGAACAGCTCCGAGTGGCAGGAGGTGCAGAGTCCAAGATCAGTGATGTTCTTCGCTGGAACACCAGCATCGATCAGCTGGCGGCGATTTGCTTCCCCCAGATCAAGGAAGATTTGCTTTGGCAGTACGCTGTGCCCGGGAGCCCGTGAGGTCAGGAACAGCAATGGATATTTTTCGTGGATCTCATCTCTCTCTTTGGTTTCGCGAAAGAGGGAATCGGCATAACCAAATTGAGACTCAAATTTAGACTTCATCTCCGGGCCCACCTGATAGCAGCATCCGCGAATCCCCGGGCCAATCGCCGCTCTCAAGTCTTCCGGGCGGGTGCCGAACCAGCGTTGCATCTCGCCTACGCCTTTCTCGACAAGTATCAACTAAAATGACTGGAAGGCAGTCGGCGGTAAGCACTGCAAGCAGGATCCCGGTCGTGTTGGTGACCAGCCCATCCCCACTGAGCGGCTCGCGCGGGATTCCGGAAACGCAATGAATCAGGTCGGAGTGAATTTGCCGGGCCGTGATCAGATGCCGTTCGCTTTTTGCGGATGGGCGAGTCGCCCGTCGCTTGATGTCCCGAGTTATGGCGGCCGCGAATGTTCGACGGTTCTTCTCGACCGCGGCCCTCGTGTCTTGGGCCGTGAATCCCAGATTCAGCGCATTCCTGCCATAAACTCTCGACGACCCACCAGTTCTTGTGCTGAACCCGTGCGCCAGCCATGGAATTCGTGCTAACGAACTCGCGTGCAGCACGTCAATAACTGTTTTGCCTTTGGGCAGAGATGCGGCCTTCACTACACCATCTTAGCAATTGGCCGTAGTCGTATAATTTTCGGTTTGCCTCAATCACAAATTTCGGAGATGAGCATGCGTTCATTGTTTGCGGTGATTCTTGCGGCCACGTTGGCCACATCTGCTATTGCCCAACAGCAACAGGCGTCCAGTAACGAGCAGCAGCAGCAGCAGAGCCAGCCACCTAAGAAGCCGGCCAAGCAGTCACAACAACCGGCGAAGCAGGAAGAGCAGGCCGCAAAGCCAACCGAACCCGCTCCACCTCAGCCCGAGCCCAAGGCCGGGGACGATAAGAAAGACGATAAGAAAGAAGAGCACTTTGACATGACCGAGATCGCGCCAGTGGTGACCCATCACCAAATCTCGCTGGATGGCAAGACGTTGAAGTACACGGCTACCGCGGGCCGACTCCCCATCAAACGCGGCGACGGAAAGATCGAAGCCGAAATGTTCTTCGTCGCATACTCGGTCGATGGCCAGGACGCTTCCAAACGTCCGCTGACTTTCGCCTTCAACGGTGGCCCCGGATCGGCGACCATCTGGTTGCACATGGGCGCGCTGGGTCCGAAACATGTGGCGCTCACCGCCGATGGTGTCCTGCCAGCGGCCCCGTACCGCGTTGAAGATAATCCGTACACGCTGCTGGACAAGAGCGATCTGGTGATGGTGGATGCGATCGGCACCGGATTCAGCCGCGCCGAGAACATGGATACGTCGAAAAAGTTTTGGGGCGTCAAAGGCGACATTGAGGCGTTTAGCGAGTTCATCCGCATGTATCTTTCGCGGTATGAGCGCTGGAGTTCGCCGCTGTTTCTGCTCGGAGAAAGTTACGGCACCACTCGTGCCGCAGGTATTTCCGGGCACTTGTCGGAACTTGGGATCAACTTCAATGGGATCACTCTGCTCTCAATGGTCCTGAATTTCCAAACGCTGGAAGACACCAAAACCAATGACGAGCCTTACATCTATTTGATTCCTTCGTACACCATGATTGCCGGATATCACCACAAGCTGCCGTCCGATCTGTTGCAGGACCTGAATAAAGCACGGCAGGAGGCGGAGCAATGGGCAGTCGGTGAGTATACGCAGGCGTTAGCGAAGGGTGATGCGATGACTGCGGCGGAGCGCGACAAAGTCATCACCGATATGGCGCGCTACACCGGCCTTACGAAAGAAGTGATTGATCAGGCGAACCTGCGCATTGACGTTCCGAAGTTCACCCACTATTTGCTGCTCGATCAGAAGGTGCGGGTGGGCCGCCTCGACGGACGCTATAGCGGACCGGATCCGGATGGCCTTCTTGATACCCGCTTCTACGATCCGACCGAGGCCAACATCATGGCGCCGTACAACACAGTGTTTAACAACTACGTCCGGACGGAACTCGGCTACAAGACCGACATGCCGTATTACGTCTTCGCACAGCAGCAGGGATTTGAAGACAGATGGGACTGGGGATCGGCAGGCGAAGGATTTCCCGACACCGCCAGCGCGCTGCGTCGTGCCGTCGTTAAAAACCCGTACCTTAAAGTTTTAGTGATGGAGGGTTATTACGACCTGGCGTGTCCGTACTTTGCTGCGAACTACACGGTTGATCACCTGAACCTGCCGGAGAAATTCCGGGCCCAAATTTCCTACGCGACGTATGAGTCGGGGCACATGGTTTATCTACATCAGTCAAGCCTCAAGAAGATGAAGGGCGACGAGGCCGGGTTCATCGAGAAGTCGATGAGCGCCCAGTGAACTGAATTATCGGGCACGGGCCTGCCGCCCCTGGGTTACCTTAACCGACGTCGGTTACTTGCATCCAGCCGCACAATACGGTACAAACGGCGCAGTATATATGCTGCGCCGTCTCGTTTTTACCCTTCCTCTTATTGCCTGCGCCGTGCTGGCGCAAACGCCTCCACCACCCATGCCGTTGCCGGTTGCGCCACCTGTTAAGCCGGAGTTGGCTACGCCTGTGCCTGACCATTCGCAAGAGGCATACGTTGTCGAAAGATATAAGAACGCCTACCGATTTGAAAACGACGGAACCGGCCGCCACGAGGTTAGCGCTCGAATTAAGGTGCAGAGTGAAGCGGGTGTCGAGGCCTGGGGACAACTCGTGGTTGGCTATAACTCCGCCAACGAGCGGGTTGAGATCCCCTACGTGCGTGTGCACAAAGCTGATGGCTCGATCGTGACCGCCCCCGCCGACTCGGTTCAGGACCTCAGCATTCCACTTGAGCGCGAGGCGCCGGTTTATACCGATTACCGGCAAAAACACATCACCATTCCGGGGCTGCGTCCCGGCGAGGAGTTGGAATACGATTACTCCATCATCACTCACACAGCCTTAGCTCCCGGCCAGTTCTGGATGGAGCACGATTTTGTTAAGACTGGCACCGTCCTCGACGAGCAACTTGAACTGAATGTCCCCAAGGACCGGTCTATCAAGCTGAAGACCAAACCGGGGAACGACCCGAAAATTTCTGAACAGAACGGCCGCCGCATTTATGCGTGGAGCAGTTCGCACGTTGACGAGGACGAAAAAAATAAGGACAAAGATAAAGGTAAAGACAAGAAAAAGAAGAAAGAGTCAAAAGAACCCGAAGCCCCTTCAGTGCAAATGACAACCTTTGCCAGTTGGGAGCAGTTGGGCCGGTGGTACGCCGGCCTCGAAAAGGACCGCCGCCAGCCCACGGCAGAAATTCGCACTCGAGCAGCCGAACTGACAAGAGGGAAGGACACTGATCTCGAGAAGATCGCGGCGCTTTACGACTACGTTGCGCCGAATTTTCGTTACATCAGCTTGTCGTTCGGAGTGGGACGATTTCAGCCGCATGCTGCCGCCGATGTGCTGCACAACGAATACGGCGACTGCAAGGACAAGCACACTCTGCTCGCCTCGCTGCTCGAAGCCTCGGGCTATCACGCATCTTCGGTGCTGATTAATTCCGGACGCAAGCTTGATCCTGAGATTCCCTCTCCTTCGCAGTTCGATCACGTTTTCACGCTGGTTCCGCTCGCGAAAGACGAAGTGTGGATGGATAGCACCACCGAAGTTGCGCCATTCCGTCTGCTCTCCGCGCAGTTGCGCAAAAAACAGGCGCTGATTATTCCGCAGGACGGCACGCCTCATCTGGAGGAAACGCCGCCTGATCCGCCCATGGTCAACCGCCAGATTTCAGAGATTGACGGCAAGGTAAACGAAGTCGGCAAATTGAGCGCGACCATCCACTACGAACTGCGTGGGGACAGTGAGCTCTACATGCGAATGCTGTTCCGCCATGTCCCTCGCAATAAATGGACGGAGTGGGTGAAGAACATGAGTTCCTACACCGGCGTGGCTGGGGAAGTCTCAGACCTCAACGTGAGCGACCCGGCGGACACGCACACGGCTTTCAAGATCGCCTATAAACTCGACGCGCCAAGTTTTTATGACTGGTCGAAGAAGAAAGCAGATCTGGTGCTGCCGTTTTCTCAGATCGCAATGGCGGATGCGGATGAAGACGATCCGGACCCGGTGAAAGTGGGCTCGCCGGTTGAGTACGTTTATCACCTGCGCATCGAATTTCCGCCGAAGTACACCGGGAGCGCGCCGCTGCCATTCACCATGAAGCGCGACTACGGCCATTACGAAGCGAGTTACAAAGCTGAAGCCAACGTCTTCACCGCCGATCGCACACTGGTTACGACGATGAACGAGCTACCGTCGGCCCGCGCCAGCGATTACATTTCGTTTCGCCGCGCTGTAATGGCGGATGCCGAACAACACCTCTCGATTGACAGTACGGCCGCGGGCGCTCCAACACTCGCAGCTGATCTGAAAGGCGACGAACTCTACGACGCAGCGAAAGCTTCGTATGAACGCGGCA
Source organism: Acidobacteriota bacterium (assembly GCA_003224785.1). Taxonomy (GTDB): domain Bacteria; phylum Acidobacteriota; class Terriglobia; order Terriglobales; family Acidobacteriaceae; genus Gp1-AA145. The sequence continues at coordinate 623 of QHZV01000012.1, read as the reverse complement.
ATTTCAAAGCTGCCGCTGACTTGTTCAAGCGCGTAGTGGACGCCGACCCCAAGCACAAGACCGCGTGGATGGACCTGGGCCGCACTTACATGATCTTGCGACAAAACGATGACGCGGTCGCAGCGTTTAAGAAGCAAGCCGAACTCAATCCCTATGACGAATTTGCGTATGGCGCGATTGGTTGGGCTTACACGACATCGCGCAAGTACGATCTCGCCGCTGAGGCGTTCGACAAGGCGATCGAAATAAATCCGTTGAGCGAGTACGCCCATGCCGCGCTCGGCAGCATGTATCAGGAGGCGCATCAGTACGAGAAGGCCGCTCCTGAACTTGAGAAGGCCGTCTCCCTGAAGTCCGATGATTCATCTCTGCAGATCAACCTGGGCGACGCATACTTAAACCTGGGGCAGGACGACAAAGCGCTTGCGGCATTCGATCGCGCGATTCAGATTTCGGCTACGCCTGCCATTTGGAACAACATCGCTTATCAGCTATCGCTGAAAGGCGCCCATCTCGATCGCGCGCAGCAGTATGCGGAGTCGGCTGTAACTGCCGTCGCGAACTCTTTGCGCAATCTTTCGCTCGATCAGGTTTCGGATCGAGACCTGGCCATGGTTTCGGAA
>QHZV01000011.1 GCA_003224785.1 Acidobacteriota bacterium | reverse complement strand
CCTCCCGCGAAACGATTCTATCTAACCAGATATCGCCTCTGTCGCTTCTGTAAAGGGGAGCTTCGGCTCCCCAATTTTTTTATCTCAAGATTGGCCATTCAGCCAGCGTAACCACTGGTCCGCCATGTGCTTACAAAATACGGGAGATGCCTTCCAAAAAACATAATGTTTCACGCTGTGGGCTTCTATAATCCTGAAAGAGCTTCTTAGGATGGGACTTAACTCCAGCAGCCGTTCACCAACGTTGGCAGCGAACGTGCATTCTTCCGAGCGGGGACGTGTACCGATTGGTACGGCTGCCTCTCCGACTTCGATGAAGCGCGATTATCAAATCCGATTTGCGGCTGGATTCCTTGCCCTGCTGACCGTTGCTTCGGTAACGCTCGCGTGGATCAATTTCCGCAAAGGAACGCAGTTTGTCGCCCCCTACGATGGTGTGAGCTGGGTGGAACGGGACGGCGGCATAGTTGCCGACAGGGTGGAAGCAAACGGACCCGGCGCACGCGCCGGAATCGAAGCCGGTGATCGTCTGGTTGAAGTCGAAGGACAGCCGGTAAGCCGAGTCGCTGAACTTACCCGCCACATGTATCAGCGAGGCGCTTGGTTCGATATCACCTACTCGCTAGTTCGGGGTTCGACGCCGGTCGAAGCCAAGCCGATTCTCAGCGTCTATCATCGCGCCTCTGACGATTGGTTGCGCCTGATCGCGCTCGTGTATCTCGGCATCGGACTCTATGTGCTGTTTCGACGCTGGACAGCGCCGGGCTCAACGCATTTCTATATTTTCTGCCTGGTTTCGTTCGTCTTTCATTCATTCCACTTCACGACGAAGCTGAATGCGTTCGACTGGACGATTTACTGGGGCAATGTCGCTGCGAACATGCTGCAGCCGGTGCTTCTGCTCCACTTCGTGCTCGAGTTCCCCGAAAGGCACGAGTCAATCCGCCGGCATCGAGGGTTGGTTCCGTCGCTATATGTTCCGGGTTTCTTGCTCCTGACGTACGAGGCGCTGGCATTCGGCTTTGCCCGATCAAGCCAGAATTTACTGTGGCGCTTCGACCGGCTGTGGATGGCCTACCTCGTGGTCTATTTTCTTGCCGCTGCGGCAGTGCTTCTGCGCAGTTACAGCACGGCCACTCGCCCAATTCTCCGGCATCAACTGAAGTGGCTGACCCGCGGCACGGTCCTGGCGATTGCTCCATTCACCCTGCTGTATGCGATTCCTTTTGTGCTGGGGCTGCCGGCGCTTAGCGCATCAGTGCTTTCTCTTGGCATACTGCCGCTGACTTTTGGCTACGCCATCTTCCGTTACAAGCTGATGGATGTTGACCTGATCTTCAAGCGCGGAATGGCATATACGCTGGCTGCCATCGCCATTGCCGGCGCATATTTCACAGTTGTGGCACTGGTTGGAGTGCTTGTACACAGCCGGTTACCCAGCGCCGGCGCGACCGGTCTTGTGCTGGCAATCGTAATCACGGCAGTCTTGGCTGAACCCCTGCGTAAGTGGATCCAGGAGCGAATTGACCGTCTGTTTTATCGCACGAGATATGACTATCGCCAAACGCTGGTGGAATTCGGACGCGAACTGAGTGCCGAAACCGATCTCGACAAAATGCTCACCGCAGTCGTGGACCGGCTCTCCCGAACCCTGCTGGTTGATCGAATGGCAGTCTTCCTCGCGAGCACTGAAGGTAACGAGACGTTCTCGTTAGCGAAATCGTTCGGAATGCAGCAAACCGCTGGTCTTGATCTCGGCTTCCTCAGCATCAAGAGGCCGGAGACTGGCGAGAGCCACTTGTTTTTCGAGAACACCCATTATGTGCCGCGGGAAGCAGCCAGCGCGCAGGAGACGATCTCGCGCCTCGACTTGAACTATTACATTCCTTGCCGTGCTCAAAAGAGCACCGTGGCCGTGCTTGGGCTCGGCAAGACCATGGAAGGAGACTTCCTCTCAAGCGAAGATGTCGAACTGCTCGAAACCGTTGCGGGCTATCTTGCCATCGCGATTCAGAATGGCCGACTGTATGCTTCGCTTGAACAAAAAGTTTCTCAGTACGAGCGCCTGAAGGACTTCAACGAAAACATCGTCGAATCCATTAATGTCGGGGTCCTCGTAGTCGATCTCGCGGACCGCGTCGAGTCGTGGAACTCGCAGATGGAAGTTATGTATGCCCTGCCGAGATGGCAGGCGCTCAATCGTCCATTGGGTGAGATATTCCCTCCCGAATTTGTGGCCGAGTTCTCGCGCGTGCGGCAGAGTCCGGGCATTCACAATTTCTACAAATTCCGCCTGGCGGTTCCGACTGGTGAAACCAGGACGGTAAACGTCGCGATTGCGCCCCTGGTCACGAAGAAGTTCAGCGTGATGGGCCGGTTGATCATTGTTGACGACATCACCGAACGGGTGGACCTGGAAGCTCAGCTTTCACAGGCCGACAAGCTCTCGTCGATCGGCTTGCTCGCGGCCGGCGTCGCCCACGAGGTCAACACGCCTCTCGCAGTGATTTCTTCCTATGCGCAAATGCTCTCCAAACAGCTTCAGGGAGACGAAAAGAAGAGCACGGTGTTAGAGAAAATCACTCGCCAGACATTCCGTGCCTCTGAGATTGTCAATAATCTTTTGAATTTCTCGCGCACCAGCGGCGCAGAATTCACCGAAGTTGATGTGAATCAGATCATCCTCGATACCTTGAGCCTGCTGGAACACCAGTTCAAGATCGCGAAGATCCACGTGCAGGATGACCTCGCGTCCCACCTTCCGTTCATTCAGGGCAACACCGGACGCCTGCAGCAAGTTTTCTTGAATCTGTTCCTCAACGCAAAAGACGCAATGCCGAACGGCGGTACGCTGCGCATCGTCACGTCGAATGGGGACGGCGTCAGCGTGATAGTCTCTGACACCGGAAGCGGCATAGCGCAAGAGCACATCCAGCGTATCTACGATCCTTTTTTTACGACCAAGGCGACGATTCAGGATGGGCAGAAGCGCGGCACCGGCCTTGGGCTCTCTGTGAGCTACGGGATTATCCAGGAGCATGCCGGAAAGATTCGAGTTGAGAGTTCGCCTCAAGAAGGAACAACGTTCTATCTGGATTTCCCGCTTCTGAGAAAGGCGGTCAATGTCTGAAACCGCCGTCATTCCGCGACAGCTGAGCGACACTCCCGCTTCGTCGCGGGGATGCATCCTGATCATTGACGATGAAGTGGAAATCCGTGAATCGCTCCAGACCTTGCTCGAATTCGAGGGCTATGAAGTCGAGGCGGCCGGCACTGGCGAAGAAGGCCTTTCCAAACTAGGCGAGCGCTCCTTCGATCTCGTACTACTCGATCTGGCCCTGCCCGGCCGCAGCGGAATTGAAATCCTTCCCGAAATCCGCTCTCTCTATTCGCAGATCTCAGTGATCATGATCACCGCGTACGGGACTGTAGAAGATGCGGTGCGCGCCATGCAGTCCGGTGCGGTCAACTTCCTGCAGAAGCCATGGGACAACGAGAAATTGTTGGCTGATGTTCGGGCCGCTGTAGCTCGACGACGCGCAGAAGAAGAGAACATTCAGCTCAAGCGCGCTCTCAAGCAGCGCTACAACTTCGAAAGCATCGTGGGCAAGAGCGAGCCCATGCTCAAGATTTTCGACCTGGTGGCGCAAGTAGCGCCAAGCCGCTCCACAGTGCTTCTACAGGGGGAGAGTGGGACTGGCAAAGAGCTGATTGCGAAAGCGCTGCACTTGAATTCGACCCGCCGCGACCGAACATTTGTTCCGGTCAACACCGGTTCCATGCCGCCTGACCTGCTCGAGTCCACGCTCTTTGGCCATGTGAAAGGCGCTTTCACCAGCGCTATCGCGTCGAAAAAGGGTCTCTTTGAAATTGCCGATCGGGGCACTCTCTTTCTTGACGAGATCGGCACGATGGGCCTGGACACGCAATCAAAAATCTTGCTCGTTCTACAATACCGTCGTTTTATGCACCTCTGCGGCGTTCATGAAGTGCAGGTGGACGTTCGCATCATAGCCGCAACCAATGTGGACCTGCGGCAGATGGTGCGCGAAGGCAAGTTTCGCGAAGATCTGTTCTATCGACTGAATGTCATCACAATTGATCTCCCACCTTTGCGGCAAAGGAAGGAAGACATTCCTCTACTGGTTGAGTTCTTCCTGCGGAAATACTCGGATGAGAATCAGCGCCAACTCCGCAGAGTCACTCCGGAAGGATTGCGCCCCTTATTGAACTACTCGTGGCCGGGAAACGTCCGCGAGCTGGAGAATGTGGTGGAGCGGGCAGTCGTGCTCTCGTCTGGTCCTGACATTGGCGCCGATTTGCTACCTGACCATATCGTCGGCCGAGGCGCGCCCATTCCCCTCATCGAACCTCGTGGCGACGCTTCCCTGTTTGACGTGATGGAAGAATGCGAGCGCCACATCATCGTGGACATGCTCGAAAAATGCGGCTGGAACCAAACCGAGGCGGCGGAACGTTTTCACATTCCTCTCTCCACTCTGAACCAGAAAATCAAGCGCCTGAGTATCGAGATCAAGAAGAAGATCCGGGACTGCTGAACCCACCCTTCCTAGCCTTCTTTATTGACGGCCATCAGCCCGTTTGCGCG
>QHZV01000010.1 GCA_003224785.1 Acidobacteriota bacterium | reverse complement strand
AGATGGTCCCGCTCCGATCGCCGACGTATAGGTTCTCGTGCTTATCGAATGCGATTCCAGTCGCCACGCCCATGCTCTCTGCGTAAGAAGACATCGTCCCGTTGGGGGCAACTTTATAGACGGCGCCATCGAATCGAGAGGACACATACATCTGACCAGCGCGGTCGAACGCAATCGCCGTCGCATTCATCACGTCCACGAGAAACGGCTTCACGTTGTAATTCGTATCAATCTTGAAAATTGAAACCGGTACCTTTTCCCCGCGCGAACCCGAGAAGGTGACGAAGATGTTTCCCTCGGCATCGAGCGCCGGATTCGTAACTGGATGCAGATTTTCAGCAATCGTGGTGGCAACTTTGATGTGCTGTGAGTTGCTCGATTGCCCGTCGATTGAGACTACAACTGATCCGGAGGCGGCTTCCTGAGGCACTTTAGCGATCACGAAATCGTCGGCACTGATCACGATCGAACCTTCGATGTCTCCGAAACGAACGCGCGGTCGCTGTAGCTCTGGCGGTCGCAGGCCGCTTCCCAGAATGCGAACTTCGCCGCCTGGCAGGGCCGCCGACGGACTGACAGCTTCAATCCGGGGATGTCCGTTAACGTTTTTCTTTCCCAGCAGACGATCGGAAAGGGTCATGAGATGCTTCCCAGCCTGGGTCAGCTACGAAGAAGGCCAAAGTGCAATAGAACTTGCAGGATCGCCAAACCAAACGCACCGGCTGCGAGATCGTCCGCAACAATTCCAGTTCCTTCGGGCAGTTTCTCCAGTTGCCGTACCGGCGGCGGCTTCACAATATCGAAGCCTCGAAAAAGTATAAAGCCGACGGCGGCGGTTTTCCACGTCAAGGGCGCGAGCAGAAGCGTGAGCCATTGCCCAGCCACCTCGTCAATGACGATGAACTGCGGATCTTTGATCCCGGTTGCTCTGCACATCCGAGTCGCCGCCGGAATACCAATGATCACAGCAATCAGGATGAGGACACCCAATGTCTCTGGCTGCCATCTCGGAGCAACTACCTGCGAGGCAATTGCCCACACCAGGATCGCCGAAAGAGAACCCCAGGTTCCCGGTCCGGGTTGAATTCGACCAGCGCCAAAGAAAGTTGAAATCAATCGTGCCCACGTTGGGGCAGGCACGCGTGTTCCAGACGCCTGACTTTCGGCCGCGTCGGAGGCCTCACTCTTCATCGTCGGTTCGGAGATGATCGTCTGGCCCTCCATCATCTGTGTCCTGCAGTGGCGATGAGATCACATACTGTCCGCTGGCCCACTTTCCCAGGTCAAGCAGCCGGCAGCGTTCGCTGCAAAAAGGAAAATCCTCAGCATTCTGCTCGACCGGCTTCTTGCAGATTGGACACTTCGATCCCGGCACTTGTGTTCGCGCCACTTGTCAATTGTAGATGGATTCTGCCAGCCTAAACCGCACCAGCTCCGAATCGCTTTCTACTGTGATCCATTCGCTCCGCCACTCTTTGGCGGTTCATAGGCTTTCTGCAGATATTTCCGCGCTTCATCAAGAGCACCCTGAGTATTGTCATTCGTCTGCAGCGCTTGCCGGTATTCGTTGGTCGCGCGCTCACGCTGGCCCGTGGTGTCAAAAATCTTGCCCAGGCCAATGTGACTCCACACCTCCGTCCAACGCGGCTCGCCATCGCCGTTCAGGCAATCGCGGTACGCATTCGCCGAAGCCTGGTAGTTATGCTGCAAAAAGAACACCTCCGCAACACGGTAATGCGCCAGCGAACTGTTCTTGTTGATGTCTAAGGCCTTATTGAATTCCGAAAGCGCCCCAGCCATATCTCCTTGCTGCACCAGGGCCTGTCCGCGTTGGATACCCGCACGCAGACGAGTGTCCGCCGAATTCTTCAGCAGGTGATTGTCAGGATCAATTACGATTCGCCGGGGACGCCCGAACGTATCCACGCTGAATGCGGAATCCGTTCCCACTACGTCAATGCGCTTGGTTTCAGTTTTGCCGTCGGTATCAATCTTCAATTCCACCGGCATCCGAAACAAATCCAGGTCCTGCGCAATCTGCCCAACCGATCGAAATCCTTTGTTGTTGCCCAACCTATAAATCGTGTACTTGGTCTTGAACTCCGGCGCGCCGGTCGAATCGAGCCACTGCGAGAAGAACCATGTGAGTTTGTCCCCATAGTTTTTCTCCACAATGTTGCGAAAATCTTCGAGCCTTGCCGGCTTCCCTGCGAAATTAGCCGAGAACTCGCGCATTGCCTGATCGTATTTCTGGTCGCCCATGACCCAGCGCAGCATGTGCAGAATCATCGCCCCCTTGTCAGTGACCAGCGACTGAAACTCGGGAGAGAAGATATCGAGTTTCCCCGCGCTCGAGAGCGGAACCGTGTCGTAAGCTAGTGCGCCCACCGACATGTCCTTCACTGACTCCTGCAATCCGCCAGTCCCGGCAGCGCTTTCGATGTATCGCGCTTCCGAATAGCGCGCAAATCCATCGTTCAGCCACCAATCGTCCCGCGTTGCCGGACTCACCGAAACTCCCCACCACTGGTGTGCAATGGTGTTTGCCAGCAACCGGTAATTCGTCTTGGGAGTTATGGCTCGCGATGCCAGTGCTGCAAACTCCGGTGCCCAGGCCGAAGGCACGGTATCGTCCGGCAATTCCACTACCCGCAAAACGTTGGAAGCCGGAACACCATAAAGAGTGATGAAGTATGTGAATTCCTTGACTGCAGTTTCCGCGTATGCGGATGCCAGCTCCTTGTGCGCAGGCTTGAAGTAGATGTGAAGATCAATGCCAGCCTCGGTGCTCGAATAATCGTCAAATGATCCCGCCACAATCGTCCCCGGAAAACTGGCTTTGTCATATTTAAGCGAATAAGTTTTCGTGTGACCTGTGCCGGTTCCGGCTTTTAACGCAGGCGCATCCGATGTACTCACTGCCCCGCTGCCAACAACGATCATGTGCGCCGGCACCGTCACATTAATGGTGGCGGTAAAACGATTAATTCCGTAAGCGTTCACCGGAAACCAGTCACCGGCATACAGCAGGTAGCTGGTATCGTCATTGATCGAGGTCAGCTTCAGTCCCGCAACCGGCGAATCGTCCGCCGAATCGAGCACACCCTCATACTCAAATGTCAGAGTGGCGGACTGGTCTTTTGCCAGCGCGCTCTTCAGCGAAACGCGCACACTCGAATCCTGCGGCATGCGGTCGGCAGTCAGCGGCTTTCCGGTCGCATCCGTCACTTTCGTCAGACGAAGATCGTTATGCAGTTGGAACGTGGCGATGTTCAGATCGTCAAGCGCCGTGATCTTGACCCGCGCTCGGGCGGAAATCTTATGCTCGTGTGGGTTCAGGATCGCATCAATCTGATAATCGTCTGCATTGAAGCGAGTCCTTTCCGCAGCCCAAGCGGGAAGTGAAAGTAGTAGCAGACCAAGAACGAACGCAGCCAGCTCGCGGCCGCGCCGCAAAGGTGCATGGAACATTTAGGGAGTCTCCTGAGGCGCTTACAACCTATTGGCTTGTCAACCCTATTGTAAGATGAAAACCGCAAGCCAAAAGATGCTGTGTCCACAATGATTTGCGTGGAATTCTCGGCCTCGGATTGCTGGATCAGGCTTGCATTTGTCGGGCTTCTGTCAACAAAAATATTCTCCGCGCGGCCCTGTCCGCAGGATGACCCGCATCCGCGCGGACTCCCCGCAGCCTGCCCCTGACTTCGCGTAGCCCCGACAGCATTGTCTCGCGGTCCTCTCCGTCGGCACCGATCCGCTCAATTTCCGATGCCACGCGCTCAGCCGTGAAATCGCTCTGCACCAGTTCCGGCACAACCTCTCTGCCCGCAATCAGATTGACCATGGCAAAATGTGGGACCTTCACCGTCGAGCGCCCTAACAGATAAGTGAGCGGAGTCACGCGATACACCATGACAAAAGGCGTTTCCATGATCGCCGCCTCAACTGTGGCCGTGCCGCTCGCGATAACTCCGGCCCGTGAATGAGCCAAGGCTGGAAGGGAATCGGGAACGAAGTGAATTGGCTGAGTGGCATTGTTTTGCGCTATCCCATCTGAGGGCGCACCAGGTTTTGCGGTTTTCGAAACATGGGGATTTACCAGACCTTGAATAAAGCTCCCCTCCAGCGTGGGTGCAACCGGAAGAACGAATTCGTACTTCTCTCCAAGCAATGAAGCCGCTTTAAGCATCTCGGGCAAATTCATTCGCACTTCCTTTATGCGGCTGCCCGGCATGAGCGTAATCCAAGGCTTTGCCGGATCAAGTCCATGCTCCGCCCCGTACTGCTCGCGTATGATCGCGGGGCGAGGCAAATCCGCCAACGGATGCCCCACGAATTCCGCATCAACTCCGCGATCTCGATAAAACTTTTCTTCGAAAGGGAAGATTACCAGCGCTTTATCCACATACTTGCGGAGCAGGCGAACCCGCCCTTGCCGCCAAGCCCAGAACTGCGGACATACGTAATAGACCACTGGAATGCCGCGTTTTTTCATCTGCCGCGCCACCCGCCAGTTGAACGCCGGTGAATCGATCACGACGGCAAGGTCGGGCTTGCGTTTGTCGGCTTCGGCGATGAGTTTGCGAAACAGTCCCCAAATTTTAGGGAGATGACTCAAAATTTCGGTAATTCCAACAACAGCCAGATCTTTCGCATCAACGACAACGTCGCATCCAGCGGCACGCATCTTGTCGCCGCCAACCCCAAAGAATTCGATAGAAGATGAAGAGAGGTCAACCGAGGGCGCCGCGAGAGAGGGTGACCCATCCTTCCCGCGTTCTGTGCGGGAAGATGGGGATTTCGACTCTCCATCGATTGTGGAGAGGGTCCTGCCAACACTCCGGCGCAATGCCTCAATCAGCTGCGCCCCATACATCTCGCCCGAAGCTTCCCCCGCCGAGATCAGAATTTGCACGCAAGAATTGTAAACGCCAGTAGGCAGGCATCAGGCCCCAGGCATCAGACAGCCTGAATCCCGACGCCTGACGCCTGAAGCCTGACGCCTACTTAATTTCCACCTCGTCAATATCAAACTCAAACTTCCCCGGCTCTTGCGCATGCGCAAAAGCTATCCCTCGCAGATCGCCAGCGTCAGTTTTGAACGCAGACCAGGGAAACGAATACTGCTTCCACTCCGGGCTGACAGCTCTCCCTTTGCTAAAAACGAAAGAGTTTTCGTGCTCGACAGATTCGCCGAATCCTCCGGCGAAGAGCCTGGATAGAAGAACACTCCAGCCCAGTTGAAAGGCGCTCCGCCGGGGACGACGTCGCCTGTCACCTTCAGGGCGCCTTTGCTGCCATTGGCACCGCCCTCTACAGCTTGCACTGAAGAGCTCGATTTTCCGCCCGCCTCCGAATCGGAAGTCGTCGCCCATGATCCGTAGTGGGCCGCGACTTTCATATCATCGAAGTTGCTGACCTGGCCCGATTCCGCTCCCAGCGGTGGAGGTGCAGGAAGCGCCAGGCCAGTCTCGCCATGTGCACCCGTAACTGCGAGATTCACGGTTGTTGTTTGATCGGAACTTGGCCCAACAATAATTTCGAATATTCCGGGCTCCACTACTTTTTGCATGTTGGTATCGAGCATGGAAAGCGTTTCCGGAGTCACCGTGAACTCGACGGTTTTCTTTTCGCCCGAGTGAAGCGTGATTCGCTGGAATCCTTTGAGCTCCATTACTGGGCGAGTAACCGATGCAATCTTCTGATGAATGTAAAGCTGCGGAACTTCGTCGCCGTCGCGCGATCCAGTATTGCTCACATCCACGCTGACCTTCGCCGTTCCACCGGCAGAAATCTGTGAGGGCTCCACGCGCAGGTTCTCAAATTTAAATGTTGTGTAACTCAACCCGTAGCCAAAGGGAAACAATGGCTGTCGGGTGCTGAACGCGTAGCTTCGATTTGCCGAGGGCTTGTGATTGTAGAAATCCGGCAGATCACCAACTGAATGCGGGAATGTAATCGGCAATTTTCCGCCGGGATTCACGTCCCCAAAAAGCACATTCGCCGCCGCTGTCCCGCCTTCCTGGCCCAGGTACCACCCTTCAAGTATCGCTGGAGCATGTTCTGCAATGTAGTTGATTGACAATGGCCTGCCGTTAATCAGAAAAACGATAGTTGGAGTGCCAGTCTCCACCACGGCCTTGACCAGATCATTCTGCGCGCCGAGCAGATCGAGCGAATCGCGGTCCCCGCGATGCTGCTCCGACCACGCTTCTCGGTTAGTGCTTTCATTTTCTCCAACCACCAGAATTGCGACATCGGCACTCTTAACGACATCAACCGCCTCTTTAATCTTGTCGATCTGGGACTTCGGATCAAGCAGTTCCACGTTGTCGTCGAACCAACCATGCCAGTCCTGGTGTTTGTTGGTAAAACGGCAGCCTTCCGCATATACAACCGTTGCCTTGTCGCCGACGCGCGCCTTGATGCCATCGAGAATGGTCACGCCATGCGCCGGACCGCGACTGTACCCCCCAAGATGTAGCCCATCAGCATTAGGCCCAATCACGGCAATAGTTTTTAATTTCCTCAAATCCAGCGGCAAGAGGTTCTTATCATTCTTCAAAAGCACGACCGTTTTCTGCGCCGCTTTCAGCGACAAAGCTCGATGCTCAGCACTGTTCGTGGTTTTTTCTGCATTGTCCGGATCAACATACGGATTTTCAAAAAGTCCCAGGCGGAACTTGGCCGCTAGCATTCGCGCAACCGCGCGATCCAGTTCGTTCTCGGGAACTATGCCTTGCTTCACTTGATACAACAGAGTTCGATACACCGACCCATCTGACAGGTCATAATCCACGCCTGCCGACACAGCCAGGCGCGCAGCATCCGCCTTGTTCGCGGCAACATGATGCGTTTCGACTAGCATCTGCAACCCGTTGCCATCGGATGTTACGAATCCGGGGAAGCCCCACTCCTGCCGCAGCACCTTATCGAGCAGCCAATGATTGATGTGCGACGGAATGCCATCAATCTCGTTGTAGGAAGCCATCACGCTGCCTACGTGACCTTCTTTCACCGCCGCCTCAAATGGGACCAGAAAATTCTCGCGAATAATGCGCTCCGAATAATTTCCCGGCGCAGTATTCGTCCCGCCTTCCGGTTGCCCGTGCACCGCGAAGTGTTTCATCGTCGCGATCACATGATGCCGATGAAACCAAATACGGATCTTCACCATAGGTCTCTTCCGTTCGTCCCCAGCGCGGATCGCGTGCCAGATCTAACACCGGCGTGAAAACCTGCCCGGCCCCTCGAGATCCCGCTTCGTCACCCGCAGCGGTAAACACCCGTTTCACCAAATCCGGGTCCCAGGTGCTGGCGAGCCCGATTGCTTGCGGAAAACTTGTGCTGCCGTCTTCCATAAATCCGTGCAGCGACTCACCCATTGCGAGTGCTGGAATTCCCAACCGCGTTTTCTCCTTCAAGTAACGTTGTATGGCGTTCCGTAGAATTGCCGACTTCCTCGGCGGAAAAGGCCGGTCCGGGTCTCCCCAGCCGGCCAGCGTGGCGCGCGCGGTCTCGTTCGTGTAGGTGTTCGTGGGATCAATAATCTCCGTCCGGCCCCGGTCGCTTGGCGCGATCTGCTGGACTTTCTCTTCCAACGTCATACGCGAGAGCAAGTCAGCGACGCGATCTTCAATCGCCAGATTTGAATTCTGGTACTTGGGAGCCGCGTTCGTTGAGGTCGTCTTTTCTTGCGAGGCGGTTGCAGCACAGAGCACTACCGAAATCAGGCAAGAGAACAGAAAACTACGCCGCGCGTTTGGCATAGACAGAGGAATCCTCTCTTCAAGGAGTTGGAAAGCTGTTTGAAGTACGCAAGTATAGACGCTCAGGTTCCGTTTGCGGGACTGTTCATGTGAGACAGGTGGCCCGCCTGTCTAGGGAACGCGATCTAGTCGTCCGCCCCAGCTGGAACCGGCGGCGTGGCTGGCAATTCCTGGTCCTTGTACTGAAGCTGATAGAGCTTGTAATAAATTCCCCGCTGCGCGAGCAGTTGTTGATGCGTGCCCATCTCACGTAACTGCGCCTTGTGCATCACGATGATTTTATCTGCGCGCTGCACCGTCGAAAGCCGGTGCGCAATTACAATCGAAGTCCGTCCTTCAACCATTTTATCCAGCGCGCTCCTGACCTTGAACTCAGTCTCGGTATCTACGCTGGAAGTGGCTTCATCGAGTATCAGA